>JAEWHB010000126.1 GCA_023388015.1 Bacteroidota bacterium | reverse complement strand
CTTTGATTTCAGTAAGTAATTCTTCTTTTTTAATCAGATTTTCTTCAAATTGTTGATTGACCTGATTACCTCTTTCTTTGTAATTGTCAAAGAATTTATTACATGCATCTTTGAATTCTTTCCAGATTGAATCTGAATATTTCCTCGGCACATGTCCGATTTTTTTCCAGTCTGATTGAATTCTCTTGATCACCTGAACAGAAGCATTCCAGTCCGTGCTGTTTTCATGTTCTTTGGCAATTCGCAGCAATTCCTGTTTCTTTTCCAGATTGGTTTGCTGTTCGGTTTTAAGTGATTTGTAAAATTCATTTTTGGCGTGGTTGAAATCACGTGTAGTAGCTTTGAATTCGTCCCACATTTTCTGATTTACTTCTTTTGGAACTCTCCCTACAGCCAGAAAATTCTCACGCAGTGCATTCAGTTTTTTGATTCCCGACTGCCATTCACCGTGCGATTTCTTATCAGCATTTTCAATAAGAACTTTGATATTTTGAAGGATATCTTTCTTCTTTTTCAGATTTTCTTCCTGTTCTGCTTTGATTTTCTCACCCAATTCTGATTTACGATCGTGGATTTTATGGGTTAAATCTTTGAATCGCTGCCAAGTAGGTTCACGAAGTTCTTCAGCAACCGGCACGGCCTCTTCTTTCCAAAGTCTGTGCAAATACTGAAGTTCATTCAGTGCTTTTTGTACATTTTCTTCCTGCACAAGCTCTTCTGCACGTTTGATGATGGATTCACGCACTTGTAAGTTGTGTGAATAATCCATTTCGCGAAGTTCTTTGTTCAGATTCAGGTATTCGTAAAAATTATCCAAATGATGGAAATATGTTCTGAAAACGTTTCCGGCTTGGGCTTTTGGAATTGACCCCGCGTTATGCCAGCGTGTTTTTAGTTGACGGAATGTCGTAAATATATTTGAACTCTCATCAGCTGTTTCCTGATAGAGTGCTTTTAATTGATCAATGATCTGAAGACGTTCTTTCAGGTTTTCCTGTTGGGATTTTTCCTGTTCTTTGTAGAAAGCATCAAGTTGCTTACGATAATCATTGAAAACGGCGTTAAATTCTCGTCTTTGAGGATTGTCATAATGGAAATCGGCTTCCTCACCACCGGCTTCTACAAAAGTTTCTTTTTTGGCGTTTTCATCCTCTTCCAACTGCTTTTTAACTGCGTCACGAATCTGATGGAAATGTTCCCGTAACTTTCTGGCGGGATGGTTTTTCAATAAATCTTTTGCTTCACCAATCAAAACCGTTAGCGGAAGTTCATCGTAATTTTTAATTGGAATTTCCTCTTCGTGTGCATCTTCGCTCTCTTCAGATTCCTCTCCATTTGTTTCGGATTTGTAATCATCAGACTCTTTGGACTGAGCGGATTGAGATTCCTCAGAAGTTTCTTCTTTAGACTCACTTTGAATTTCAGGTTGTTCAGCTTCAGGAGCTTCTTCCTGAGTTTCCGATGTGGTAGATTCTTCCTGAGAAACTGATTCTTCAGAAGTTTTTTCAGGAGCATCTGTGATTTCCTCCTCGCTTAAATTCTGCTTATCAGACTCATTATCAGTTGATTCCTCAGAACTCTCAAGGGGATTTAATTTTTTATCGTTTTCTCCATCTGCTCCATTGTGCAGGTTATCCAATTCAGTTGTCATAACGCGTTTTTCTTTTAGATTAACAAATCTAATAAATCATACGCGATTTACAAAGGTTGATTCCAAATTTCCCAAGATTTTTCTGCCTGCAAAACAAGCATTTCGTAGCCGTTTTTGATTTTGGCACCTTGGGTTTCTCCCAACTGAAGGAACTTTGTTTTTTCGGGATTGTAAATCAAATCGTAAAGCAAATGTGAATCAGTAAGAAATTCATAAGGAATATCGGGCGATGTTTCTAAATCCGGGAAAGTCCCAACGGGTGTGCAATTGATGATCAGTTGATGAGTAGAAATAATTTCCTGATTTAAGTCTGAAAATTTTAATTCGCCTTTTCTTGTAACTGACTTAAATTCTATATCGAGTTTAGTTAATGCAAATTTGACAGCTTTGGCGGCCCCGCCGTCTCCTAAAATCAATGCTTTCTGATGGTGCTTTTCGAGCAAGGGTTTAAGTGAATTTTCAAATCCGACTGCGTCCGTATTGAAACCGATTTTTTTGTTGTTTTGAATTTTCACGCAATTCACTGCGCCTATTTTTTCAGCTTCCGGATTTAATTCGTCCAAATAAGAAATGATTTCTTCTTTGTAAGGAATGGTCACATTGAAGCCTTTGAGATTTTCCAGTTGGAACAATTCATCAATCTCTGAAATTGACTTTAAATCAAATAATTGGTAAGCTGAATCCAAAATACTTTCCTTTCGGAATTTATCGTTGAAATACGATTCGGAAAAGGAATAAGCAATATTTTTCCCGATTAGCCCAAACTTTTTCACCTGTTTCGAAATTCTTTTATTCGTTTAATTTTCTTAACTCTTTCGATTCGGCTTTTGATAATTTTTGTAATGGTCGGCAAGTTTGCCAATACGATGATGGCAATAATGAATTTTCCTAAATTCTGTTCGACAAAACTAAACTGGCCGAGGAAATAGCCAATGAGTGTAATTCCACCGACCCAAACGGCTGCACCAATGAAACTATACAACAAAAACACTCTGTATTTCAAATGTAAAGTTCCGCAAACAAAAGGAATGAGTGTACGGATTACCGGCGTAAAACGAGCAATAATGATGGCATTTCTTCCATTCTTTTTAAAAATCCTCATCGCTCTTTTTAAGTATTTCTTTTTGTAAAAACGAGAATCCTCTTTTTGCAAAATCCATTTCCCGAACCTTCTTCCTACTAAATAGTTCAGGTTATCTCCCAAAAGCGCTCCAAGCATCAAAAGTGGTATCAGAATTTCAATCTGTAAACTATTGTCTTTGCTGGCTGCAATCATTCCCAATGCAAAAAGTAAGGCATCTCCGGGAAGAAAGGCGGTGAAAAATATCAGAAATATCAATCCTGTTTCGGCAAATATCTGAAGAAACAAAAGGAGATAAATCCAATTTCCGTATTCGTCGAATAAATGTTTTATTACTTTATCAGGTCGACTGACAAAACCAGTTATAGCATCAAAAATTTCTTGCATTTAAGGGTGTTTCAGCTAGAAATCAGCAAAAATCACGCCCGAACGATATCGGCGCCAATCGCGCGTAGTCGGGTGTCAATTTGTTCGTAACCTCTGTCAATTTGTTCAATATTGTGAATAATACTTTTTCCTTTTGCGGAGAGTGCTGCAATTAAAAGCGCAATTCCTGCTCGGATGTCGGGCGAACTCATCGTGGTGCCGCGCAAAGGCGTTTCGTGGTTCAGTCCGATTACGGTGGCGCGGTGTGGATCGCAAAGAATGATCTGAGCGCCCATATCGATTAATTTGTCCACAAAGAACAATCGGCTTTCAAACATTTTCTGATGAACCAAAACGCTTCCTTTTGCCTGAGTCGCAATGACCAAAACGATGCTCAGCAAATCGGGTGTAAATCCGGGCCACGGCGAGTCAGAAACAGTGAGTATCGACCCGTCCATAAATTTCTGGATTTTATAGGTTTCTTGTGCCGGAATGTAAATATCGTCATTGCTTTTTTCGAGTTCAATTCCGAGTCTTCTGAACACATCGGGAATGACTCCCAGATTTTCCCAGGAAACATCTTTGATGGTCAGTTCGGATTTGGTCATAGCAGCCAGTCCTATCCAGGAACCGATTTCAATCATATCGGGCAAAACGGTGTGTTCCGTTCCAGAGAGTTCTTCCACTCCTTCGATGGTCAATAAATTGGAGCCAATTCCTTCTATTTTTGCGCCCATTCGGACGAGCATTTTGCATAATTGCTGCAAATAAGGTTCACAAGCGGCATTGTAAATCGTTGTTTTTCCTTTGGCCAAAACAGCCGCCATCACGATGTTGGCTGTTCCGGTTACAGATGCTTCTTCCAAAAGCATATAAGTTCCCTGAAGCGGTTTTCCGTTGTCCAGTTCTACTCCGTAGAAATCCTCACCTTCTTCGAAACGGTATTTCGCACCCAAGTTTATAAATCCTTGAAAGTGGGTATCGAGTCTTCTTCGTCCGATTTTATCTCCGCCGGGTTTGGGCATATAAGCTTTTCCGTATTTGGCCAAAAGCGGTCCCATGAGCATAATCGAACCCCGAAGTGCGGCTCCGTCTTTTTTGAATTCCTTGGTTTGCAAATAATCCATGTGGATATTATCGGCTTGAAAAGTATAATCTCCTTTTGTATTTTTCTGTACTTTCACGCCCAAATCTTCCAGGATTTCAATCAATCGGTTTACATCGCGGATGTCGGGAATATTTTTAATCCGAACCGGTTCGGTCGTTAAAAGCACGCCACACAAAATCTGAAGCACTTCATTTTTTGCACCTTGGGGAATGATTTCGCCACTTAAGCGATTTCCTCCTCTGATTTCAAATACTGACATTATTCGGAATTATTTGTGTTTGGATTTATTACGGTTATTGTTCTGGGTGTTTTTAATCTTTCGATTTTTATTGGAATGATGATGACTTCCCACCTGCAATCTGTCATTTGACAATAAAGTTTCGTCTGCATTTCGCAAATCAAAAGTTCCGTCTGACAATTCGAACAGATGGTTGAAAATAGTCTGGTCATCCACTGTATCCTTGTTCCACAACAGATAACATTTTTTCATGTGGTTGGCGATTACCATTACCAAACCTTCCTGTTTATCGCCTTCCCATTCTTTGGCGACCTTGATCATGTTTCTGATGTTCTTCCCGTAATATTTGTATTTGTATTCGTCTTTTGGATAACGAACTTTATTCGGTTTGCTGTAAACTTCTTCAGCTGTAGGTTTGGGATAGGGTGAATTCACATCCAATTGGAATTTGGACATGATAAACAATTGATCCCAAAGTTTATGCTGAAAATCGGGAACATCGCGCAAGTGCGGATTCAGTTCCCCCATTACTTCAATTATGATTTTTGCAAACCCATTTCTTTCTTCATCATCGGCCAAAGTCAGGCAGTAATCTACCATTTCTTGTATATGACGGCCGTATTCGGGAATAATTAAGGGTTTTCTCGCGGTGTTGTATTCCATTTTAAATTTTGAATGTTCACAAAAGTACAATATCTGAAATTAAATTCTTTTGTTTAACAAAAAATTATAGGTTTTATAATCTTTATATGAGAAAGAGAATGATTTAAAACTGATTAATTCGTGAAAAATTACGCAACCGACTCCAATCTCTTCTTCAGAGAAGT
Source organism: Bacteroidota bacterium (assembly GCA_023388015.1). Classification (GTDB taxonomy): domain Bacteria; phylum Bacteroidota; class Bacteroidia; order Flavobacteriales; family Weeksellaceae; genus Moheibacter. The sequence goes on along the minus strand of JAEWHB010000126.1, from coordinate 9,168 downwards.
CAGAAACTGCGAAGCCAAAGCGCCGTCAATCACTCTGTGGTCATAGGAAAGCGAAAGCATCATCATTTTACAAACGTCTAATTCTTCTTTGCCATCGACAAGGACAACACCTGCTCCGGATCGGATTTCTCCCAAAGCCAAAACGGCAACCTGCGGACGGGAAATAATCGGCGTTCCGGCCAGACTTCCAAAAATTCCGGTATTACTCACCGTAAAAGTCGTGTCCTGAATGTCAGTTGATTTTAATTTGTTGGATTTGGCATTGCTTCCGATAAGATTCACATTTTCAATGATTTCTTTCAGACTTAAATCATTGACTTTCTTTATGTTTGGAACAATCAGATTTCCATCGGGCAAAGCCGTGGCAAATCCTAGATTGATGTCTTTTTTCAGAATCAATTCATCTTCGTTCATCCAGGCATTGAACTTCGGAAATTCAACCAAAGTTTCGATGACCGCTTTCATGATGAAATGCGTATAAGTTACTTTCACACCGTTTTCCTTTTGGAAATTTTCTTTAATTTTTTCACGGTGATTGACCAAATTCGTCACATTGACTTCCGAAAAAGTCGTCACGTGTGGAATGATCTGATAAGAAGTTTGCAAATGTTCCGCTGCTATTTGTCGGATTCTCGGCAAAGACTCCACTTTATCTTCAGGTTGGATGTTCAGATTTAATTTGGTAGAAACCTTTTGCTGTACCGGTTGTTCGTCCTTTTTAAGGAATTTCAAAATATCGGCTTTTCGAATTCTTCCGTTTTCACCCGTCGGTTTGATTTGTTTTAAATCATCAATTTCCAATCCGTTTTCGGCGGCGATTCTTCGGACGACAGGCGAAAGAAAAGATTTCCCATCGAGGGATTTGGTTTCCAATAATTCCACATGGGTTTCGGTTGAAATCGTTTCGGTTTCTTTGATTTCGAATTTTTCTGTATGAACAACCGTATCGGCCGAAACTTCCATAACCGCAATTGGATGACCGACTTTCACTTCTTCTCCTTCCTGAACTAGAATTTCTTTGAGAATTCCTTCGTATTCCGACGGTAAATCGCTATCGACTTTGTCGGTGCCGATGGTCACAAACAATTCGTCTTTGGCGATTTTATCACCCGGACTTTTCAGCCAGTCGGTAATGGTAGCTTCCATCACGCTTTCACCCATTTTGGGAAGGAGAATTTGGATTTCTTTCATCTCTTGAAGTATTAAGTATTAAGTATCAAGTATTAAGACTTTCCTTATGTCTAATGTCTTGTTACTTAATACTTCAATCTAATTATTCAAACGCATTGATTCCTGTAATGTCGTTTCCTGTGATCAATAAATGGATGTCGTGGGTTCCTTCGTACGTAATTACCGATTCCAGATTGGCTGCGTGGCGCATCATCGGATAATCCCCAACGATTCCCATTCCGCCTAAAATCTGACGAGATTCACGCGCGATGGTGAGCGCCATGTGCACGTTGTTTCGTTTCGCCATCGAAATCTGAGCCGGCGTTGCTTTGTCTTCATTTTTCAAAGTCCCTAAACGCCAAGCCAACAATTGAGCTTTGGTGATTTCGGTGATGAATTCGGCTAACTTCTTTTGTTGCAACTGAAAAGAAGCAATCGGTTTTCCAAATTGGAATCTTTCCAGCGAATATTTCAAAGCGACTTCATAACAATCAATCGCAGCACCAATTACGCCCCAGCTGATTCCGTATCGTGCTGAATTCAAACAAGAAAGCGGTCCTCTCAAACTGTTTACGAGTGGGAAAACATTCTCTTTTGGAACTTCAACATTTTCAAACACCAATTCTCCTGTTTTGGAAGCACGAAGCGACCATTTGTCGTGAGTTTCAGGTGTTGAGAAACCTTCCATTCCACGTTCTACAACCATTCCACGGATTTTCCCTTCTTCATCTCTTGCCCAAACCACTGCGATGTCGGCAATCGGCGAATTGGTAATCCACATTTTGGCACCGTTTAATACATAATGCGAACCTTTGTCGATTACTCTTGTTTCCATTCCGGAAGGATTGGAACCGTGGTTGGGTTCAGTTAAACCAAAACATCCGATCATTTCTCCGGTGGCCAGTTTGGGAAGGTATTTTCTTTTTTGTTCTTCTGAACCGAATGTAAAAATAGGATACATCACCAAAGACGACTGAACGGATGCGGCCGAACGAACGGCACTGTCACCGGCTTCAAGTTCCTGCATAATCAATCCATAAGAAATCTGATCCAGTCCTGCACCGCCGTATTCTTCCGGAATGTAAGGTCCTAATGCACCAATCGCACCCAATTTGGGCATCAATCCCGGCAAATCGGTGTGGTTGTGCGCCGCTTGGTCAATTACAGGTTTGATTTCCTGGTTGACAAATTCACGGACACTTTGCTGAACGAGTTTATTTTCTTCGGTTAGTAAATCTTCTATTTTAAAATAATCGGTTGTCATTATGTTAATTTTTATGGTTGCAAAAGTAATGAGAAATTGTGAAAGAAAGTATTTCAGAGATTTTTATTCTTTTACAAAATTCAAATCCTCCAAGTGTAAATTTATTTCAAAAAAACCTTGTCCTCAATTCAAAAGCATTTTTGGTAAGTTTATAATCAATCTCCTATCAAAACTCCGCTGATGTTCCAAGCACTGAAACTCGTTCCTTCGGGTAGGCCTTGCGAAATTTTCACCTGAACTTTATGCTTTCCGGCCGGTAAATCACCCAAATCAATGAGGTAAGGATTGGTTACCGTGCCGGGACACCAGTTCGAACGGCTGTAATCGGAAGAGGACAATCCATTTTGGAAATTCCCCGAAACCGGATTGTAAAGTCGATAAGAACCACAATCTTCCCGCCAAGGAATTAAGTCAAAAACAAGTTTTCCATTCCATAAAATTGTATTTTTCTTTGGGAGAAATTCATCTCCGTTTGACCAACCGCCGTGCCCGGTAGTGATGTAGCGAAGTTGGGCATTTTCAATGGCTTCTTTTAGTTCAAATTCCAACTCAAGACCTTTTTCGGAATTAAACATCGTGGCGTAATCTTGCCCTGCCATTTCCATTACATTCAAAGTGTTAAAAAGCGGAATTACTTTCTTTAAAGGCTCGTCGGAATTTGGATCGTTGTGAATGGTAATGTTCATCGAAATTTTATGTCCGCCTTTGTCATAGTTCCCGATGAAAACTCCGATATAAGTTTCTTTTTCCGTCATCAAAGAGGCAAATTGACTAATTTCTTGTCGATACATCACGGAATCCTGCCAGGTTTTTCCTTTTAGCGTAACCCGATCATTGAAATGTTTCACTCCAAAAGGCGTGAAGAAACGCATCAGTTCCACCAAAGGCGAATAAGTATCGGTTGCAACGACGCCTTGGTATTCTTTTCCGTTTCCATTTGTGTAAATCGGAAGGGTTTTAGCGCCATTTTTCAATCCATCGAGAAAGGATTGTTTTTTATCGGTGGGAATTATAAAAACAGTTCCGGTTCGGTCGTAGGCATCGCCATTGGATTGTTCAATTAAATCCAGAAAAATCTGTTGGGAAGATTTGATTTCAGGGAATTTCACTTTTTTCACGACGATGGTTCCATTTGCAAATCTCATTACACCTTCCCGAGGTTCAAATACTTCAGACCAATGAATTAATTGATTTTCAAAAATTGGAAGAGTGGTAAATCGGCTTTTCCAGATTTTGTCCTGATAATCCAATTTGTCCAATGTTTTTGGCTTTGAGTTTTTAATAATATCCGGCCATTTTGGTTTTTCATTTTTGATTTCGGTGCCCAATATTTCATAATTTCCGTTCCGAACCATTTTCAATACCAAACCCAATTCTTGTCCGATAATTGTGGGTGCGCCTTTGATTTTTAAATCATTGGTGTACCAAATTTCAATTGTATTGGAATTGATTATGGTTTTGGCTTTTTGGCAATTATAACCCAGAATTTTTTCGGTTTCATTTAAAAATTCAAATTCCTGTTTCTCAATCGATTCATTGTCCACCATCGAAATGACTTCCGAATTATTTAGAAATGCGATTTGTGTAAATTTCTTTTCGTCAGGCTGAACAAATGTCATTTCAAAAGGAAATTTCGCTTCGCCCGCGAGTTGATCCCGATTGGTCATCCAAACATTTTTCTCATTCGCATAAATCCAAATTGGATTTTGGTTGGGATCCTTTTGACCGTGGTAACTCACTTCGTAACTGATGCGGTTTAGTCTGTCGGTTTCAAATTGAATTTGAGAGAAAATCTGATTTCCGACGAGAATCAGAATTGAGAAAAGAAGGTTGCGAAACATTTTAATTTTTTAATTCTTACAAACTTAAACAAATGTTGTGAAAATGAGGTGGCGTACCTACGGCACGCCTTCACTAATCAACCGTCGTTTTTCTACAAAGCGGTTGTGCCGATGGCACATATCTAAAAAACATCAATAATTTGAAATTTAAAACGTATCGAATGTTGCTGCAGAGCGGCTACCGCTTTGTAGCATAAATATTTCGCGTTTTAAAGAGATTGGCCCCGTAGGGGCTACCCTTTTATTCATAATCCATAATCAAAATGAATGGTGGCGTACCTACGGCACGCCTTTCTAACAACCGTCGTTTTTTCCTACAAAGCGCTTGTGCCGATGGCACATATCAAAAAACATCAATAATTCGACAATTAAAACGTATCGAATATTGCCGCAGAGCGGCTACCGCTTTGCAACACAAATATTTCGCTTTTTAAAGCTGCCCCATAGGGGCTACCCATTTCGACAGCGCTACTTAAATAAAATTTGATAAATTTATAAAACCAATCAAAAAACCTAATCATTATGCCCAACACCTATACGCAACTTTACATCCACATTGTTTTTGCTGTAAAATTCAGAAATGCTCTGATTTCTCCCAAATGGGAAGATCGTCTGCACAATTACATCATTGCAATTGCACAAAATAACGGACATAAAGTACTTGCGATTAATTCTGTACCTGACCATCTTCATCTTTTCATTGGTTTAAATCCCAATCAATCCATTTCCGATTTGATGCGTTTGGTGAAATGCGATAGTTCAGAGTTCATCAACAAAGAAAAATTAACCCTTATAAAATTCCAATGGCAGTCCGGATATGGTGCTTTTTCCAATAGCCGCTCAGAAATCGACAGGGTTGTGAAATACATTCTCAATCAGAAAGAACATCATAAATCCCAATCTTTTCGTGAGGAATATGTTTCCATTCTCGAGGATTATGGCGTCAATTATGATGAAAAATATCTTTTCCAAGACCTTGAAAATTAGGATGAAGTTCTTAAAAAAAATAAAATACTCTCATCTTTTTTCTTAAATTGCATATACTTTACTCTCAAACTTAAGTAGAACTAAAACAGAACAACTATGTGTGGAATAATTGGGGCATTTCTGCTAAACGAAGATCCACAAACGCTTCGTTACCAGATTCTGAAAATGTCAAAAAAAATCAGACACCGTGGTCCTGACTGGTCAGGGATTTACACCGGTGAACATGCGATTTTATCGCACGAACGATTGGCAATTGTCGATCCGAGTTCGGGTAAACAACCTCTTTTTGCCAAAGACAATCAACTGGTTTTGGCCGTAAACGGCGAAATTTACAATCATCACGAACTTCGAAATCAATTTCCGGATTATCCTTTCAAAACCAATTCAGATTGTGAAGTGATTCTGGCGTTGTATCAGGAAAAAGGACCGGATTTCCTCGATGACCTCAACGGTATTTTTGGTTTTGCGCTTTATGACGAAGAAAAAAATGCTTTTCTCATTGCCCGCGATCACATGGGAATTATTCCTTTGTACTATGGTTTGGACAATTACGGACAATTTTATGTTGCTTCCGAATTGAAAGCTTTGGAAGGTGTATGTTCGTCCATCAAAACTTTTCCGCCCGGCCATTACATTTACAGTCCCGAAGGATTGGAACCAAAAAAATGGTATGAAAGAAATTGGGAAGAATTTGAAAATGTTAGCGAAAAAACCACGGATATTTCGGTTTTGCGTGATGCGCTGGAAAAAGCGGTTCATCGGCAGTTGATGTCCGACGTTCCGTATGGGGTTTTGCTTTCCGGTGGATTGGACTCTTCGGTTGTGGCGGCAATTACCAAAAAATTTGCAGCTAAACGAATTGAAAGCGGCGACAAAGATGAAGCCTGGTATCCACAATTGCATTCCTTTGCGGTGGGTTTGGAAGGTTCGCCCGATTTGATTGCCGCAAGAAAAGCAGCCGATCACATCGGCACGATTCATCACGAAATAAATTTCACCATTCAGGAAGGACTCGATGCGCTTCGCGATGTGGTTTATTACCTCGAAACCTACGATGTTACCACGATTCGTGCTTCAACGCCGATGTATCTGATGGCACGTGTTATCAAATCCATGGGCATCAAAATGGTACTTTCGGGAGAAGGTTCCGATGAAATTTTCGGTGGCTATTTGTATTTTCACAAAGCACCAAACGCTCAAGAATTCCACGAAGAAAACGTACGAAAACTCAGTAAACTTTATTTGTATGATAATCTGAGAGCCAATAAATCCATGGCGGCTTGGGGAATTGAAGCCCGTGTTCCTTTTCTCGATAAAGAATTTTTGGATGTGGCGATGCAGATCAATCCTGAAGATAAAATGATCAAAGACGGAAGAATCGAAAAATGGGTCGTACGGAAGGCTTTTGAGGATTATTTACCCCCCGAAATTGCTTGGCGTCAAAAAGAACAATTTTCGGACGGAGTCGGTTATAGCTGGATTGATACGCTGAAAAAAATGGTCAATGAAAAGGTTTCAGACAGTCAATTGATGAATGCGGAATCACGTTTTCCTGTCAATCCGCCGATGAGTAAAGAGGAATATTTTTATCGGTCTATTTTTGAAGAACATTTTCCGTCCAATACGGCTGCATTAACGGTTCCTTATGCCAAATCGGTGGCTTGCAGCACACCGCAAGCTTTGCTTTGGGACGCTTCTTTTCAGAATTTGAATGACCCTTCGGGGCGGGCGGTTGCCAATGTGCATAAAGATTCTTACTAATTTGTCCATCTTGGCGAAATGAAAATGAAATAATTTTATATACCTCCAAGTTTTTTGAAACCTGGGAGGTCTTTTTCGTCTTTTGATTAAATTTGAAAAATGAAAAGCATTTTACTTCTTGTCATTTCAATCATTCTAATTTCTTGTAAATCAAAGGTGGAAATAGGTGTTAGCGAAGATACAAACGGAATTGGATTACTTTATTTGGACACAAATTCTCCTATTTATTTATATTCAGATAAAAAAAATAAGATTCCTTTTGATTCGATTGTATTTAAAAATAATAAAGTAAAAACTTCTCTTTTAAAAAATCAATTGAATCCATATTATATTTATAAAGGTGATTCCGAAAAAGAGGCAAAAGAAAATTTAAATAAAGGTTCAATTGAATTTAAATCTCAAATTATTTTCAAAGTTGTAGAGAAAGATAAAAGTTTTTGGAGCGTTATCATCAATGAAAAAGAAAGTGGATTTGTCTATTTGAATTTGGAGGATTATCAAGATTTAGCTCAATCTGATTATTTGAAAAATAATGGTTTTGATCCAAACTTTATTTCTGGAAAAATCAAGAAATGGTATCTTTATGAGGATTGGCTCACTCATTTCAGATATTCATTTATCACAAATAGCGAAAATTTAAAAGTTCTCAACCAACCCAATGGCAAAATGATCCAATCAAAACTTAGTCATTTTAATATAGTAGATACAATTAAAGATGATTGGATGAAAATTAAAATAAATGATTCTGTTTCTGGATGGGTTCGATGGAAAAACGACGATTCAATACTTTTAGAACATACACGATTTATTTATTATTAGAACTACACATCACTAACATATACGATATCATCATTCTTTATTTCCAAATTGATTCTTACAATTCAAAACATTAGCTTTTGACCGATTGCATCTGTAACTTTGTGTCAAATTTTAAAAATGAATTCCAATTCCATCAAATATTCAGTTCTTGATTTAGCTTCGGTCGTAGAAGGAGATTCTTACAAAGAAACCTTTGAAAAATCTGTAAAATCAGCTCAATTCGCAGAAGAATTGGGATACGAACGATATTGGTTTTCCGAACATCACAATATGCCGAGTGTCAGTTCGGCCACCTCTATTTTGATTAATCATCTCGCCCAAGCAACGAAATCCATTCGTGTAGGTGCCGGCGGAATTATGCTGCCCAATCATTCGACCCTTTCCGTGGCGGAGCAATTTGGGACTTTGGAGGCTTTGTTTCCTAACCGAATTGATTTGGGACTTGGGCGTGCGCCCGGAACAGATCCTTTGACGGCCGTTGCGTTGCGCCGTGGCGACCAGAATTTCAATTATAATTTCGAATACCACATTCAGGAATTATTTCAATATTTCAGTTCGGAAAATACGGATGCAAAAGTGCGTGCTTTTCCGGGCGAAGGCGCCAATGTGCCGGTTTATATTTTGGGTTCGAGTACCGACAGTGCGTTTTTGGCAGCTAAATTGGGATTGCCTTATGCCTTTGCCGGACATTTTGCGCCGGGACAATTTCAGCAGGCGTTTGAAATTTACCAAAGTCGTTTTACGCCGAGCCAATTTTTGGACAAACCTTATTCGATGCTTTGCCTCAGTACTTTTGCGGCGCCGACCGAAGATGAAGCGGTTTATCATTCGCTCTCGCAATTTCAGATGATTGTCAATTTACTGCTCGACCAAAGAGGTCCGCTTGTTTCGCCTGAAAATACAGATTTGGAAAATCTGAGTCCGCAGTTACAAGCCGGAGTTCATCGGATGACCGCATTGACGATGATTGGCGACAAGGAAATTTTAAAGGATAAAATCGGACGAATTGCGAAAGATTTGAATTTGGATGAAATCATTGTTTACACCAATATTTTTGATTTCGAAGCAAAATTAAATTCCTACAAAATTACAAGTGAAGTTTTTCAGGAATTGAATTCTAAATAAAATAATTTTACATTATAAATCTACACATATCTGCGAAATCTGCGGGTAATTTCTCCCGCTAATAGCGCTGATTCTCGCTGATAATTTAATTTTATTTCCATTCTCGGTTTATTATCTTTACGGCGCTAAAACCGCTTTATGTTTCAGAAAAACAATCCCAAAGTTGTCAATGCCTGGAAGTTTTATGATTGGGCCAATTCG
>JAEWHB010000100.1 GCA_023388015.1 Bacteroidota bacterium | reverse complement strand
TCCAATACAATAATTCGTCGTAGAAGTTATAATCAACTCCGAATTTGGTTTCGAAATTCAAATCTTTTGTGATGTCATAATCACCTCCCAAATTCACAATCGCTTTGTAGAATTCAGAAAGTGTAACATTTCTGTCCTGAATGGCCAGTGGATTAAATTCAGAATTCAGATAATACAAATCAAAATTGTAAGCTCCGTCGGCAGCATAGAATGGCTGTGTTGGAGACATAATGTTTCCTCCAAAAACTGGATTTGAGAATGCAGAACCATCAGTCGGACCTGTTTGTTTGGCTTTGCTCACACTCACGTCAAAGTTTAAATTCATTCGGTCGCTCACCATCCAGTCAGCTCCTAAATATCCGGAAATCCTGTTGTAGTTAGCATCTCTTGAAATACCATCCTGATCATTGTAGCTCAAGGAAGTAAACAATCTCATTTTGTCAGAACCTCCCGAATAGTTCAATACATATTTCTGCGAACTAATTGCATTATGACGAACCGCATCTCTCCAATTGTAATTGGAAGTTCCGTCCCATCCCAATGCATCTACCACTACCGGATACATATCTTCAAACGTGTTTCCTGTTGCATTGGCATAAGCAGTTGTAAAGAAGTTGGCGTGACCTTGTGCGTCTAACCAATCATTTTTTTCAAAAGCAATATCACCCACTCCGAATTCACTGTTAAAGGAGAATTTCCCTTTGTTGTAAATTCCTTTTTTCAAGGTAACCAAAATAACTCCGTTTGCACCTCTGGAACCATAAAGTGAAGTTCCTACCGCATCTTTCAAAACAGTTACTGACTCAATAGTTGATGGGTCAATGTTGGCCAACGGATTTGAAGTGGCAGCAATTGATGACATATCATCTGTTGTTACCGGAACCCCATTTACTACCACAAGCGGCATTGCGTTTCCGGTAAGGGAAGTAATACCACGAACGTAAATCGGTGTATGTGCACCCGGCTGTCCGCTTCCTGCTCCGATGCTCACACCGGCAACCTGACCCTGCAAAGCCTGGTCAAAGGAAACAGAACCTACTTTTTCAATATCATCGGATTTTACGGTAACATAAGCTCCTGTTTTTTGTTCGTCAGTCTCAGAAATACCATAACCCAAAATCACAGCTTCTGTCAAAATCTCTGCTCCGACGGTCAAAATTCCCATGTTTTCACCTGTAACATTAAAGTCTTTGGTGGCACCAAACACATCGGTCACCGTTAAAACATCTCCTATTTGGGCCTCTACTTCAAAGTCCCCGTTCAAATCGGTAAAAGTCGAAACATCTGTTCCCATTACCGTTACTTCAGCATCTGAAACGCCAAATCCATCCTGGTCATTGACAGTCCCTCTCACCTGCGCATCCACGAACTGGAACACCGCAAACAAAAAGAGAAAACTTAATAACACATTTCTCCTCATTTCTTTAATTTTTTAAATTTTTAGGACACAAATCAATAAAACTATTCGCGGAATCCATTGTATAATTGTCAAGGAAATGTAAATTGAGTAATAGGTAAGTTGCGTACAAATAGCTACTCTGTTTATACTCTATTGTCCAATAATTAATTGAAAATCAATGCTTAATAAATGATACAAGTAGCTATTGATTTTAAGTTGTGTTAAATCCATTCTTAAATTATCCTAAACAATTACCAATGAATTCAAACCCCTTTTTTGAAAAGAAAATGCAATGAGTATTTAATAAGTAATCCTAAATTATTTTAATTATCAGAATTTGAATTCCTTTGTTTCCGGAAAAATCAGTAATTCAAATGTTAATTGAAAATAGTCCTCATAAATAGTTAAACTGATTTTTTTATAACATTATAATCTGTTAAAAGGGAGAAAGTAATTTCTTCCTTTTTTCATTTATAATTATCTCTTCCAAATCCCTTATTTTTGCAGAATGTTATTAGTTCAGAATTTAGGTGTTCATTTCGCAGGAAATTATTTATTTGACAACGTTTCCTTTCGTATCAACAAAGGAAACCGTGCAGGATTGGCCGGAAAAAACGGTGCAGGAAAATCAACGCTTTTAAAAATCCTCGCCAAACAGCAGGATTCCGACGAAGGCGATGTCGTGCACGAAGGCGAAGTCAGTGTGGGTTATCTGACGCAGGATATCGATTTCGAACGAGGAAGAACCGTTTGGGAAGAAGCCGGACAAGCTTTTGATCAACTCAATGAGATTCAAAAAAGAATTGATTATACAAACGAACAATTAACTACCCGCACCGATTATGAAAGCGATGAATATGCCAAATTAATCGAAGACATCACAGTGCTTACTGATCGGTTTTCTATTTTGGGCGGATATACCAAAGACGCTGAAATGGAAAAAATCCTTTTCGGGCTAGGATTCAAAGCCGAAGATTTACATCGGCAAACCGAGGAATTTTCCGGCGGATGGCGTATGCGGATTGAGTTAGCTAAATTATTACTTCAGAAACACGATGTTCTCCTGCTCGATGAGCCGACCAACCACTTGGACATCGATTCGATTTTGTGGCTGGAAGAATTCCTGCAGGATTATCCGGGCGCAGTGGTTTTGGTTTCTCACGACAAACAGTTTCTGGACAATGTGACCAACCGAACGCTTGAAATCGCCAACAAACAAGTGCACGATTACAAAGCCAACTATTCCAAATACATCGAATTGCGTCAGGAAAGACGTGAAAAAATGGAACAGGCACAGAAAAATCAGGAGCAATACATCAAACATACCGAGCAGTTAATCAATAAATTCCGGGCAAAAGCTTCCAAAGCGGCTACCGCGCAATCATTGATTAAAAAGTTGGATAAAATCGACCGGATTGAAGTTGAAAACGAAGATGTTCACAAGATGAACATCCGTTTTGCTTCAGCTGTAACGCCCGGAAAAATCATTTTCGAACTGGAAAATGTCGGCAAAGCTTATGGCGAAAAACAAATTTTCGATGGCGTTAATTTCTATGTAAACCGTGGCGAAAAAATCGCTTTTGTCGGACAAAACGGACAAGGAAAAACCACTTTGGCACGTGTGATGGTGGACGGATTGGATCATTCCGGAAGTATCAAACTCGGACACAATGTGGAAGTCGGATATTTCGCACAAAATCAGGCTGAAGTTTTAAACGAAAAATGGACGGTTCTGGAAGAGGCCGAATATGCTTCCACCGAAGAAACCCGAAAACAAGTTCGGGATGTTTTGGGTGCATTCTTGTTCAGTGGCGAAGCCGTGGAAAAGAAAGTTTCGGTCCTGTCGGGTGGAGAAAGAAACCGTCTGGCGCTCGCCAAATTATTATTGAAACCATTCAACGTTTTGGTAATGGACGAACCGACGAACCACTTGGACATTCAGTCCAAGGAAATCCTGAAACGTGCTTTGCAAAACTTTGACGGAACTTTGATTTTGGTTTCGCACGACCGTGAATTTCTCGACGGACTGGCCAAAAAAGTATTCGATTTTCGCGATGGAAAAGTGACTGAATTTTTGGGTGGAATCAACGAATACCTGATTGAAAGAAAAGCGGAAGGATTCAGGGAAATCGAGGCCACATCCAGCCGTCCAAAAGGAGGAGAACACACAGATTTGGTGTTGAAAGAAAATGAATTGTCTCAGGAAGAAATCAAGGAGCAAAAGCGCATCAAAAACAAGATCACGAAGTTGGAAGAAGAAATTGCAGGATTTGAATCTGAAATCGCTTCGCTGGAAAAGAAATTTGAATCTTCACATTCTGATGAAGATTTAAAAAAATATGATGAATTAAAGCTTTCGCTTGAAGACAGAATGCAGGATTGGGAAGAATTGATGGAGAAAATTTAAATCACTTTGTTACAGTTCGAAAAAATAAAACCCACCTATTTTTTTGGAAAATCAAATGCCCCCAACCCTAAAGGGAGTTTGATTTTAATTGTGTAGTAAATAGAGAATCCTATGATTTGAAATTAATTCATTCAGCAAAATAAACCATTTCATTTCGGTGGTTTGCAAATTCCTTTTCATCGGTCAGTCCCACTGCGGATTCGGATTTATACATCAGCTCTGCAATCATTTCTTTTTTGGATAATTTTTGAGTTGATAATTCTTCAAAAACCTCACGTCCGATGCGGTTATTGTGCAGATCCATTTCGTGGTCAAAAGATTCGTTTGGGAAACATTCTTCGTGTAAATCCGTAATAAATTTCGCCCATTCTACAGCTTTTTCTTTGGAAGTAAATAAAGAAGAATTTTTCGCAATGAGCAGATTCCAGGCAGCGTGTCGAAAGGCATTGGCAACGCCTCTTCCACCGTGGGATTCCTGAAAATTTACTTCGGAAAACAAAATCGACTCTACCGTTCCCCAAATAGTCGGAATTAAAAGCAAGGGTCTGGAAATCAGTCCGCTGAACATTTTCCATGTAAAGCTGAACGTAAGATTCCGGAGGGTATTGAAGATTTTTTTCACGCCCAAATTTAATCAATTCCGGCGGCTTGGCTATTCCTGCTTTCTCTTTTGCTTCTTTTTATTTTCCTTTTCTTTCCTTTTGCGGATTTGTTGTTGGGTAACTATGTAGG
>JAEWHB010000092.1 GCA_023388015.1 Bacteroidota bacterium | reverse complement strand
AACTTGTTGATTTCGGGTGTACTGAATTCCGGCATCTGGTATTTTTCCATCAATGCTTTTTCTTCAGCGGTAAATCTCTGCGTACTGCACTGAACAAAAGAAACCGTAAAGAGAAGAAGGAGAATGTAAGTTTTCATATATACGATTTAACCAAATATATAAATTTATTCTAACAAAAATCCCGCTGAAAAGCGGGATCGGTAAAAAATCTTAATGCTTGGAATTATTGTCCTGAAGCAGCCTGAGCGATTTTTTGTGACCACTCAACCCATTTCTGAGCATCATCAGCAGTCATTTTTTGAGTCCATTCAGACGCTTTTTTAGTCCATTCTACACTTTTTGCAGATAATTCCTGGATTTTTGCGGCATCACCAGACTTGGCAGCAGCTGAAACTTCGTTGAAATAAGCAGCATATTCTTCAGCAAATTTCTGAATTTCAGGACTGCTGAACTGAGGAACGTCTGCAACAGCAGCTGCAGCATTGTCAACAACTTCAGCAGCGTCTTCAGCTGTAGCAGTTGCATCTTCTGTTGCCTGCTCAGTTGCGTTTTCTACTTTTGCTTCTTCTTTTTTACATGAAGTTAGGGTTACTAATCCAATTACGGTAATAGCCAAAAAAAGTTTTTTCATTTTATAATTTTTTACGGTTTAATTAAATCAAATTTAAAAAAATAATCTTTACGATTGCTAAGTTATCGCCTAATATTCGTTTGACTGAAACTGAACATCGTACAATTTTTGATAATAGCCACCCTTCTCCAAAAGTTCACGATGTGTTCCCCTTTCCACGATTTTTCCTTCGTCCATTACCAATATCTGATCGGCTTGTTGAATGGTCGCCAAACGATGCGCAATTACCACTGAAGTTCTTCCTTTGGTTAATTTTTCGGTAGCATTCTGAATCATGGTTTCCGATTCGGTATCAATGGAAGAAGTCGCTTCGTCCAAAACCAGAATTTCCGGATTGTAAACATAAGCACGTAAAAAAGAAATCAGTTGTCGTTGACCGACTGAAAGACTTGCGCCTCGTTCACTTACTTCCGAATGGTAACCGTTGGGTAGGTTCATAATGAAATCATGGATGCCAATTTCCTTTGCAGCTGTTTGAACTTGTTCCAATGTTATTTCGCGGTTACCCAGAATGATGTTTTCGTAAATATTGGTGTTGAATAGGAAAACATCCTGTAAAACCACGGCGATATGACTTCTCAGATTAGTTAATTCAACTTCATAAATACTTTTTCCGTCAATTTTTATATCCCCCGAATCAATGTCGTAAAATCGGCTCAAAAGGTTGATAATCGTAGATTTACCGGCGCCGGTTGCACCAACGATGGCAATGGTTTGTCCGGGTTTTGTATGGAATGAAATTCCTTTCAGCACCGGATTGTCCTTGATGTAAGAAAAATAAACATTTTCAAATTCGATTTCCCCTTTTACGTTTGTCAGATTTTCTTTTCCGTTGTTGGGAAGTGTTTCATCGTCATCTAGAATTTTAAATACGCGATCGGCACCAATTAATCCACGCTGGATCGAATTAAATCGATCTGCAATTTGCCTCATTGGTTGCGTAAGCATCGTGATATATGAAATAAACGCAATCACTTCCCCCACAGAAACATCTCCGTGAACGGCTGTTCGCAATCCGCCAAACCATAGTAAAAGTCCGATGGCCAGAGCAGAAACCACATCCACAACCGGAAAAAGCAAAGCGAAATACAGATTGGTTTTCAGAAATGCCGTTCTCAGTTCTTTGTTGATGGATTTGAATCCTTCAAATTCTCTTTCCTGACGATTGAAAAGTTGAACGATTGACATTCCGCTCAGGCGTTCCTGAACGTAGGTATTCATTCTTGCTGTTACATTTCTTTCGGCCTGATACACTTTTTTCAGTGCTTTTTGGAAAAGATTTGTAATGATGATCATCAGCGGAAGAATGATAATCACAATCGAAGCGACCATCCAGTTCATGTAATACATAATGCTGATGATGAATATGATACGCAATGTATCGACCATCAACGTCAGGATTCCGTTGTTGAAAATTTCGGCAATGGTTTCGATATCCGAAACAGATCTTGTAACCAAAACACCATTTGGCGTGCGGTCAAAATAAGCCAGTCTGAATTTTATAATGTGATTGAATAATCTTACCCGAAGGTACCGGATGACGCGTTGCGCGATTTTATTGGCCAGAAAAATTACGAAGAAACTCAGAAAAACTTCAAATAGTAAAACCGCTCCAATCAAGATGATGAAATACAAAAGTCCCTGAACATCTTTGTTGAGAATGTACAAATCAATTGCATCCTTCATCAAATAAGGCCGATACGTAGAAACGACAGCGCTCAAAACAGCAAAAAGAACGACCGAAACAAAAAGTAAACGGTAACTCATGCCAATTTTGACCACACGCTTTAAGCCACTAAAGTCGAATTTATTGGATTCACTCATTGATGAAAATCGATTTGGGATAAACAACATCTACAAGGTACAAACCTTGCGCCGGTGCCGAACCACCTGCAAAGCTACGGTCTTTTTGGGCAATGATGTTGTTAAATTCTACTAAACTTATTTTTCCTTTTCCTACCTCTACAAGCGTTCCCACTATGGCCCGCACCATATTTCGCAGGAAGCGGTCAGCTGTAATTGTGAATTTTAATTCATTGCCGTTTTGGGTCCATTCTGCCAATTTCACTTCACAAATATGGGTTTTCACGTCGGTATGCAATTTGGCAAAACTGCTGAAATCTTTTTTTCCGAGAAGCATTTCAGCTGCCTCGTTCATTTTTTCAATGTCAAGCTCAAAATGAATCTGCCAGGCAAAATCATAATTAAAAGCATCTTTTCCCTGCTGTACGAAATAATGATAAGTTCTGTCGGTAGCGTCAAATCTCGCGTGCGCATCACTTTTCATTTCGTGAATTTTGTAAATGACAATGTCTTTGGGCAAAAAAGAATTCAACCGATGAACGAGATCTTGGGGAAGAATTTCTTCATAATCAAAATGCGCAAACATTTTACGGGCGTGAACACCGGTGTCGGTTCTTCCTGCGCCTGTGATTTCAATGGATTGCCGGAGCAGGGTAGAGAGTGCTTTCTCCATAACTTCCTGTATAGAAATCTGTTTGGGCTGCCGTTGCCAGCCAAAATAATTTTTTCCGTTGTATGCCAGTTCTAAAAAATAACGCACTTCCTTGATTTGGTTAGCAAAATTAGGAATTATAAACTTTGACCGAAAATTTAAAAATGTAAAATTCTAATGAATTGTAAACTAATTTTTTATGGTATAATTTATGTTCCCTTCAGCGTATGAAATCAAGATTTCTGATTATAATTTTGCTTTGTTTTTGGAGTTGTACGCAAATCAGAGAAGCCACTGATGCTATTTTAAAACCATCGGCACGGGAAATTTATGCAAGAGATTTTGACAAGGAAAGTCTTGATTTCAGAAATTGGGAAGAGGCTTATGAAAATGCAAAATCGGATAGTCTTTCGGTTAGTGAACCTTTTGTGATGGCCGGGAAATTTCATCCGGATAATAATTTTGTTTACAATTATAATTTATTGATTAATAAAGGAAAAAGAGTTTTTGTAGAAGTTTTACTTCAGGATTCAGCCCGGGTTTTCATTGAAGTTTTTGAACAATCAGATTTCAACTTGAAAGCGCAATCAGAAATTGACCAATCCGTTATTTCGGTGGCGATCGAGAATACCGGTCTTTATAAAGTTATTATCCAACCCGAAATCGGTGCTTCTTCAGATTTTGTGTTGAAAATTTATACACAACCCGTTTATGGATTTCCGGTTGCAGGTGCAGGAAGTAAAAATATTCAGAGTTTTTGGGGTGCAAACCGGAACGGAGGCAGCCGTACGCACGAAGGTGTGGATATATTTGCGCCGCGCGGAACTCCGGTCATTGCGGCAACCGACGGTCGGATTGGATTTACCGGTGAACGAGGTTTGGGCGGAAAACAAGTCTGGCTTCGGGATGGGAATTCTTCAAATTCACTTTATTATGCTCATTTAGATAGCATTATGACAAATTCTGGACAAAAAGTCGAAAAGGGCGATACTTTGGGAACCGTTGGCAACACGGGAAATGCAATTCATACGGCTCCTCATTTGCATTTCGGGATTTATAGCGGTTATGGTGCAATAGATCCTTTGTTGTTTATCAAAGAAAAACCAATTCCTGAAACGGTTTCGGAATTTAATTCGCAAAAAGCAAAAGTTGTAAGAAAAGGAAGTGAACTTCGCACCGGGCCATCTGTTCAAAACACCCAAATTGGAAGTTTGAATGAAAATGACACCGTATTTCTTTTGGGAAAATCCAATTCCTGGTTTCAGGTTTCGGTTTCAGATTCTCTGAATGGATTTATTCATCAATCACTTTTAAAAATCACAAATTGATTTTACGAAAAATCCACAAAATAAGAGAACCCACAACCGAAATTAAAATCATAGAAGTAATGGGGAAATAGAAGGAATAGCCGGGTTTTTCAATTCGGATGTCGCCCGGTAATCTGCCAAACCAATTAAAATTGAAATTTGTGAAATGTAATAAAAGTCCGATGATGATGATGATTGCACCAATGATGATAAATGTTTTTCCCATATTTAGAAGTAAGTTTGCCATACAAATTTAGCTTAAAATTGAAAATACTTTTGCTTTCCGATACCCATGGATACATGGACGACCGCATTCTGGATTATGCTTCAAAAGCCGATGAAATTTGGCACGCCGGCGATATTGGCGATTTGAAAGTTACGGACGAAATCTCAAAAGTCAGCAGGCTGCGAGCGGTTTACGGAAACATTGACAATGCAACAATCCGAAAGGAGTTTCCGTTGAATAACCGTTTTCAGATTGAAGGTTTGGACGTTTGGATGACGCACATAGGTGGTTATCCCGGAAAATACAGTCCGGCGATTCGGGAAGAAATGTACGGAAATCCACCTAAACTTTTCATTTGCGGACATTCGCATATCTTAAAAGTAATGCCCGACAAAAAATTAAATTTACTTCATATGAATCCCGGCGCTTGTGGGATATACGGATTTCATCAGATCAGGACGATGTTGAGATTTGAAATAAATTCCGGTAAAATAGAAAATTTGGAAGTCATAGAACTGGGAAAACGAATCTGATATTTTAAGGAATTTTCCTTTTAAAATACAGGGTTTTTCCTGTTGATTTGAATCAAGTGATTGCCTAAGTTTGTCTTTTAAAATTGAACCAATCTCAATTACTCTATATTTTTCAAACCTAAATCCTTCCTTCTTAACCCTGGGAAGGATTTTTTAATTCTTAAAATTTTGATATTTTTTTTCTCAAGTTAAAACCCGTTCGGTTCTTTTTGTAAATTTATTCCATAAAATAAGCGGAGATGCAGAAAAGAAAATTAGGAAATACAGATCTGGAAGTTTCACCGATTGCTTTTGGCGGAAATGTTTTTGGCTGGACGATTGATCAGGAAAAATCATTTGAAATCATAGATGCTTTTGTGGATGCAGGATTTAACCTTATTGATACAGCAAATAATTATTCGTATTGGGTAAAAGGCAATGATGGCGGCGAGTCGGAGCGAATCATCGGAAATTGGCTGAAGACAAGACGAATCCGTGACAAAGTTGTGATTGCAACAAAAGTAGGCGGAAGAGGAAAATCGGCCGATAAACCCAATACCACAAAGAAACACATCAAACAGGAAGTGGACAATTCGCTGATGCGGTTGCAGACAGATTATATTGATTTGTACCAAACCCATTATGACGATGGTATTACGCCGGTAGAAGAAACATTATCGGCTTATGAAGACTTGATCAAAGAAGGGAAAATTCGTTGGATTGGAGCTTCCAATATTACATCGGGACGGCTTGTGGAATCACTGGAAGCGGCCGAGAAATACAATCTCCCGAAATACCAGACTTTGCAGCCGGAATACAATCTGTATGAAAGGGAAAATTATGAAACTTTATACGAACCGATTGTTTTGAAAAACGGACTTGGAGTGATGAATTATTATTCGCTTGCCAGCGGATTCCTGACCGGAAAATACAGAAAAGATGATGATTTGGGACAAAGCCAACGTGGGAAAGATGTACATAAATATTTGGACGAGCGGGGTCTGAGAATTCTGGATGCGCTGGATGAAATTTCCCTTGAATACAAAACCACATCGGCCGTTGTAGCCCTTGCGTGGTTGTTGCACCGACCTTCCATTACAACGCCGATTGTAAGCTCCACAAGCCTTAATCAATTGGAATCCATCAAACAAGCGCCTATGCTGGACTTAAATTCTTCGGCCATTATGCGTTTGGACGAAGCGAGTAATTATTGAGGGAAGAATTCTTATGGTTATTTTGTCAGGGACGAAGAATTTTTTCCATGGTTTTGCCTTTGGCGAGTTCATCAATGAGTTTGTCTAGATATCGGATGTTCCGCATAAGTTCATCTTCTATTTCTTCCACTCGGTAACCACAAATTACACCTGTGATTTTGGAAGCATTTGGGTTGAGTTGGGCTTCCGTGAAAAAAGTCTGAAAGTCGGTTTTATTGTCCAAAATATTCTGCAATTTTTTGGTATCGTAGCCAGTTAGCCAATGGATAATCTCGTCCACTTCTTCTTTGGTTCGACCTTTCTTTTCAGCTTTGGTGATGTAATGCGGATAAACACTTGCAAAGGACATTTTGCAAATCCGTTCGTAATTTTTTTCGTTCATTGTTTCAGACAGTTTAATCTATTAGAAATGTGAAAACTTAACTTCAAATCTAATCGTTCAATCGCTTTCCGCTAATTTACATGTAAATATTACCCCCACCAAACCGATTTTATTTGTCCCAATTGAGTTGGACGTTTGCAACGCTTTGATGTACTTTTTCTGACAGTAATCTTGCGAACTCTTGGTCTTCGAGAACTTCCCGGTTATTTCCCAGGGTTTTCCAGAGATTTGTGAATGCCGTAATTTCTCCTTCCTCATAGATTTCTTTCGCGGCTTTGTGCCAGCGGCATTGGTACCATCCATAATTTACTGGGTATTCTTGTCCTATTTTTTCATAGTTGGCTTCCAATTCATTTAAAGATGAATATTTCAATGCTTTTCTGTCTGTAGAAGCGACAACCATTTCTGGGAAAACTGTCAAAACCGGTAATAAATTAGGCTCTTTTTCTGCGATATAAGTATGCAGCATGATGTTTGCAAAAAGTTCTCCCATCCACTTCCGTTGCATATTAAGTTTGGCTTGCATGTGGTAGGCATGACCTAATTCATGAATGGCCAATAAATCAAAAAATCCGCGCATGGTGATAACGCCGTGTTTATCAGTATAGGTAGATGAAATTTTATGGGCCAATTCATTCGGTAAATTTTGAAGAGGCGGAATAAAGCTCTTCCAAAAGTCGTTGTCTTCAGAAGCGACTATGAGTGTTTCGTCATTGGTGTAATGAGGCATTCCATAGACAGGGAAACTTGTAAAATCGCCCCAATCTTCCTCTGAAAGCACTAATAAAGTTACTTTCGGGGTAAAGTCAATCAACTCTTTATAAAAAGCATTAACCAAATCACAGCGTTTGGCCATTTCCATTGCCTGTTCTTCAAATCCGTTACTGTAGTAGGTTTGGGTTTGGTAATTGCTTAATTGCTTGAGTTGGCTATAATCCTGCGCCCCTAAATTCCAAATTGGCATAAATCCCAATAAAATAAAGAAATGGAAGAACCTATTTGATAGGTGAAATTTTGTGTAAATTTTCATAATTTTCGGTTTTTATTTTAAATTAATAACCTAACTCAATCTTTATTTTTTATATGGATAAACGGGCTTTTCATCAGGAACCAAAAACTTTGTCTTTCTTCGGGTTCGAATTCTTTTAATCCATATTTTATTTTTTCTGATGGAATGAGTTTAAATGTGCCAAATAAACGATCCCAAATAATTAAAATATCTGCAAAATTCGAATCGGTATAAAACGGATCCTGATGATGATGAACCCTATGGTGATCAGGCATAACAAAAATCAACCCCAAAGTCTTGTTGAGCCATTTAGGATACCGCAAATCAGAATGCTCAAGAAAAAAGAAAATGTAAATGAGAATATAATAAAGTGCCATTGACGTCACATCGGTTCCGAATATTCCTGCTGTAAGTATATTTCCTGTTTGATAAACCAAAATCAGTTCCAATGGATGAAATCTGAAAGTGGTTGTAGAATCCATTTTGGTATCATTATGATGCACCCTGTGTAAACACCACAAAAGCGGAACTTTATGGGAAAGTCTGTGTATCCAATAAGTGGTGAAATCATAAAGCATTACACTTAGAAATAGTTTAACCCAGAAAGGAAGTCCTATAAAATACAGCAATCCAATTTTTTGCGAATTCAACCATTCAATGCAATTAACCTGAAGGGTCACAAAAAATAGATTTAAAATGGTAAGCGTGATTTGAAAAAGGATATTATGAAACAGATGTTTTCCTCTGTTTCTTAAAGAAAAGGATGTTCCGGAAACTTGTTCAAGGGTAAAGAAAACCGCAAGCAACCCAATAATTAAATAATTTGAGTTTAAACTTAATATTTTGTCTAAAATTTCCATATTGTGGTTGGTTCATTTTTATTTAAGTTTTTTAGAGAGCTTAAGTAAAATTACAAAAAAAGAAAACGCAAAATGAAAATTTGATAAGGAGTGAAAGAAGTAACTGTATAACTATGAGTCTGTTTCGATATTTTTTTCTTTAATTAATTACGATATATCCTGCTTTAAAAGGCAATTAAAAGAGGGAAGGCAACCCAAAGGCTGCCTTCCAAACATTAATCTAAAATTATGAATAAATTTTTATGACTATTTCCAACCGCCACCCAGCGCACGGTACAATTGAACCATCGCGTTCAACCTTCCGAACTCGGTATTGACAACGGCCAATTGCGCCATCAAGGCATTTTCTCTTGCCGTTAAAACTTCCAGATAACTCGCCATTCCGTAAACCTGTAATTCTTCTGAAAATTCAATGGCTTGTCTGTAAGCTTCGTATTCTTGTTGCTTCAAACCGATTTTTTCATCATTGGTTTGATATGTATAAAGCGCATCCGATACTTCACGGCTGGCATTTAAAACTGCATATTTGTAATTTAACAAGGCAGATTCTTGTTGTGCCTTGCGTACTTCATATTGTGTTTTAATTTGTCGTCCGTTCAGAATGGGTTGAGCAAGCGAACCAACAAGGCTTGCAAACAATGAATTCGCACTGAATAAATCTTCAAATTCTATACTTTGAAGTCCGCCGTTGGCCGATAAACGAAGCGAAGGATAAAAATTGCTTCGGGCTACATTGGTCAATTCAAAAGCATTGATCAGTCCATATTCCGCAACCATCACATCGGGGCGATTACTCAAAAGCTGAACCGGAACACCATAGGTTAAATCCTGATTGATTTCCTGATCTCTCAAATTTGTTCTTTCAATCGCATGCGGATTTTCGCCCAACAAAATACTGAAAGCATTTTCCAATAATTTGATATCGTTGTTGATGTCCAACAAAAGTGCTTTTGCATTTAATAATTGCGCTTCGGTTTGTCTTACCGCAACTTCCGTCACATTTCCGGCGTCTTTCAACAAAGTAATCGTTTCCAGACTTGCTTCGCGGTTTGAAATAGTTTCTTCTGCAATTCTTTTCTGTTCGTCAAGTGCCAATAAACGGAAATAATTCGAAGCAATATTGGCTACCAAATTGGATTTCACTGCCTGATGCGCCGAAACCGTTTGCAAATAAGTCGCAGTAGCAGCACGTTCAGAACTTCTGATTTTTCCCCAGATGTCGGCTTCCCAGGAAAGCCCCAGCGAAAGTTCTGATTGCCCCAACCAGTCTCTTTCGCCCAGTCCCTGACCTGAAACCGAATTCAGAGAAGGCGTCGTGTAGGTATAACCTGCATTGGCATTCAGCGTGGGAAAATAAGCAGCTTTTCCTTGTTTCATATAAGCTTCAGCGGTTGCAATATTTTGAATCGCAGTGCGAATGTCCAGGTTGTTTGCCAGCGCATTGTCAATGTGTTGCGTCAGTTTTTCGTCGGTGAAAATTTCTTTCCAGGACACAGTTGCCAAACTCAGACTGTCGGTTGAAATTTGATCCGTTCGGAAGTATTGTTCATTCACAATTTCTTCCTGAGGCCGGCTGTAATCCTTTGCTACAAAACAAGACTGGAAAATCACCAAAGCAAACGGTATGCTGATATATTTTAAATTTCTCATTGTCATTTTTTCTTAAATCAATTTCAGTCTTTATGTGTTTCTGTTGAATTTTCAGTTTCAAATTTCATCGGTTTAACTTTTTCCTGCAACCATTGGAAAATCACATAAAGTACCGGAATGTTGAACAGTCCGATGATCGTTCCGATCAGCAATCCAAAGGCGGCTCCGGTAGCAATCGAACGGTTTCCAACATATCCGATTCCTGAAGAGAAAACCAATGGCATCAATCCGAAAATAAAGGCAAAAGATGTCATCAAAATCGGACGGAAACGTGCTTTGGCGCCATTAAATGCCGAACTTGCGAGGGATTCACCGTGTCTTCTCCGCTGAAGCGCAAATTCCACAATCAAAATGGCATTTTTGGCGAGAAGCCCGACGAGCATAATCAAGGCGATTTGGAAATAAATATTGTTTTCCAATCCGGCTAACTTCTGTGCCCAGTAAGCACCCATCAATCCGCCCGGAATCGAAAGAATAACCGAAAATGGTACTAAATAACTTTCATATTGAGCCGAAAGAATGAAATAAACAAACACCAAACACAGCATAAAAATTAACAATGTTTGATTTCCTGAACTGATTTCTTCCCGTGTCAAACCGGCATAATCAACACCGTAATTGGTTGATAAAGTTGAACTTGAAACTTCCTGAATCGCCTGAATTGCATCTCCGGTACTATAACCCGGATTGGGCGCTCCCGAAATACTTGCATTCGTAAACAAGTTAAATCGGTTGATAACCTGCGGACCGTAAATTCGGTTCAATTTTACGAATTGGGTAATCGGTGTCATCGTTCCGTTTGAAGTTCGTACAAAAATTTTATTCAAATCCTGCTGGGTCGCCCGGTCTTCCGGCAACGCCTGAACCATCACACGGAATTGTTTTCCGTACCGTGTAAAGTCAGCTGCATAAATTCCTCCGATGTATCCTTGCAAAGCATTGAAAAGGTTACTTACCGTAACACCTGATTGTTTAGCAAGTGGAATATTTAGTTCAATTTCATATTGCGCATATCTTGTATTAAACGAAGTCTGCGCATACTGAATTTCAGGTCTTTGCATTAATTGTCCCACAAATCCTTGTGCCACATCGGCAAATTCGCTCAAATCACCACCCGATCTGTCCAATAATTTCAATTCAAATCCAGAGGACATACCAAATCCCGGAATGGAAGGAGGCGAGAAGAAAATCATATTGGCTTCGGGCATCTGTGCCGCCATTCCAAATAATTTTCCGACGACCGCATTACTTGAAGATTCGTCAGATTTTCTTTCGTCCAGACTTTTCAATCGGATCATTCCCATACCGTAGTTAGAACCTTGACCGGAAACGAAACTGAATCCGGAAACCATTGTAACGGCATCCACTTCCGGCATTTTGGCAACTTTTTTCTGGAATTCTGCCTGCATCGCCGAAACACGGTCACCTGAGGATCCGGGCGGCAATTCGAAATTGGCCATAATAAAGCTTCGGTCTTCGCTCGGAACAAATC
>JAEWHB010000005.1 GCA_023388015.1 Bacteroidota bacterium | reverse complement strand
TTCCAGTAAATAACCTTGGATATATTTCCAAAATGCGGTGTTGGCGGAATAATTGTCGGGGTTCTCAATGTAAAGATCGTCGTGACTGTACAGCCAATAAATGACGGCTGAAAAAGACAAGGCCAAGGCCACCCAGAAACTCGTCCATTTGGTGGCTTCTTTTTGTGAAACCACATGAGCTTTTCGGTTAAATACGCCCAAATCCAAGGCTAACAAAACACAGACTACCGCAATAAAAATCCACCAAACCATTGTCAAAATTTTTACAAATATCAATAATTCCGTTGGAATGACAATTGTTAAATTTCAAACATAAAAAAAGACGGATCGCTCCGTCTTTTAATAATTATAATAAATATTTTATCCGTCCAAAGCTTCGGCTCCGCCCACAATTTCCAAAATTTCGTTGGTAATGGCGGCCTGACGTTCTTTGTTGTACTGAAGTACCAATTCTTTACGAAGCGCATCTGCGTTGTCGGTTGCTTTGTGCATGGCCGTCATACGCGCTCCGTGCTCAGCAGCGTTGGAGTCAAGAATGGCTTTGTACAATTGGGTTTTCAATGTTTGAGGAATCAAATCGGTAACAATTCGCTCTTTTGAAGGTTCGAAAATATAATCTACCGAAGATGCGGCAGTTTCTCCTTCTTCTGTCTGAATCTGAACCGGCAAATATTGTTCATTCATCACAATCTGCGTTGCCGCATTTTTGAACTGATTGTAAACGATTCTCACCTGGTCAAATTCGCCCGAAGCAAATTTCTGGGTTACTTCTTCTGAAATCAGCGACAGTTCGTCAAAACTTAAATTATCCCAAATGGAAGAACTGTTTTTATAAACCGTAGCTTGCTTTTTCAATAAATCAAATCCTTTTTTTCCGATGGTCAGCAATTCCACTTCAATTCCATTTTCTTTTGCTTCCGAAATAATTGAATTCGACTTCTTTACAATGTTGGAATTAAAAGCACCTGCCAGTCCGCGGTTGGATGTAACCACAATCAGCAAAATCTTTTTAACATCACGCTGAACGGTCAGTTCTCCGCCTGCGCTTGCGTCCAGTGTGGAACTGATGTTGGAAAGGATATCCCGCAATTTATTTGCATAAGGACGAAGCTGTGTAACGGCATCTTGGGCACGTTTCAATTTGGCAGCCGAAACCATTTTCATGGCACTCGTAATCTGCATGGTTGAACCTACCGATGTAATCCTGCTTCGTATTTCTTTTAAGTTTGCCATTCTTTAAATTATAATGTACAACTAAATAGTACAATGACATTTATATAATTGCGGACCTGATGGACAGATCCGCAAATTTTTAAAGATTAATTATAAGCTACTGTCGTATCGTTGATAATTGCTTTTAGCTTATCTACGATTTCGTCAGAGAATTTTCCTTCACGAAGTTCAGTCAACAATCCGCTGTGCTGGCTTCTCAAAAGTGAAAGGAAACTATCCTGCCATTCTTTTACTTTTTCAACCGGAACGTTTCTCAACATACCGTTGGTTCCTGCCATAATGATGGCAACCTGCTCCTCAACCGGAATCGGTGAGTTCACATTTTGCTTCAGGATTTCCACGTTTCTTTCTCCTTTCCCAATAACAGACATAGTCGCTGCATCCAAGTCAGATCCGAATTTAGCGAAAGCTTCCAATTCACGGTATTGTGCCTGGTCAAGTTTCAAAGTTCCCGATACTTTTTTCATCGGTTTGGTCTGAGCGTTACCACCCACACGCGAAACCGAAATACCTACGTTAATTGCCGGACGGATACCAGAGTTGAATAAATCAGACTCCAAGAAAATTTGTCCGTCGGTAATTGAAATTACGTTGGTCGGGATATAAGCCGAAACGTCACCTGCTTGAGTTTCGATGATTGGCAAAGCCGTCAAAGATCCACCTCCTTTTACGATTCCTTTCAAAGATTCCGGTAAGTCGTTCATTTCAGCCGCTACTTTATCGTCACCGATTACTTTTGCAGCACGTTCCAACAAACGGGAGTGCAAATAGAATACGTCACCCGGATAAGCCTCACGTCCCGGTGGACGACGAAGCAACAAGGAAACCTCACGGTAAGCAACCGCTTGTTTAGATAAATCATCATAAACAACTAGTGCAGGACGACCTGTATCACGGAAATATTCTCCGATTGCAGCACCCGCCATTGGCGCGTAAACCTGCATAGGAGCCGGGTCAGAAGCGTTGGCCGCTACTACAACCGTATATTTATCTGCTCCGTGAGCTTGTAATGTATTTAAAATTTGAGCAACGGTAGAACCTTTTTGTCCAACTGCCACATAGATACAGTAAACAGGCTCTCCTCTGTCGTAAAATTCTTTTTGATTCAAAATGGCATCTAAAGCAACCGAAGTCTTTCCGGTCTGACGGTCACCGATGATCAACTCACGCTGTCCACGTCCGATAGGAATCATCGAGTCAATAGAAACGATACCTGTCTGCAAAGGTTCGTTTACCGGTTGGCGATAGATAACTCCCGGTGCTTTACGCTCGATTGGCATTTCATAAAGTTCGCCGGTGATTGGTCCTTTTCCATCAATTGGGTTACCCAACATATTTACCACACGGCCAAGCATTCCTTCTCCTACACGGATAGAAGTAATACGTTTGGTACGTTTTACAGTGTCACCTTCCTTGATTTCTTTGGACTGCCCCATTAATACTACCCCAACATTATCTTCTTCCAGGTTGAGTACCATTCCTTCCAAACCGTTGGAGAATTCTACTAACTCACCCATCTGAGCATTGTCCAATCCGTAAACACGGGCAATACCGTCTCCAACACTAAGAACTGTTCCTACTTCCGACATTTCAACGTTTACGTCGAAATTGGAAAGTTGTTGTTTTAAGATCGCTGAAACTTCAGCCGGTTTTATTTCTGCCATTTTACTTTTGTTTAAAGTTTAGTGTTTCAAGTAATTCTACTTGCAACTTTGTTTTTATTGTACCCATTAAATTTTGGCTACGTAATCGTTAATTTCAAATTCTTTTTTCAGTTTGTTCAGACTTGCTCTTACGGTAGAGTCGATTTGTTTGTCGCCCACACGTAAAATAAATCCTCCAATCAAATCCGGATTGACTTTACTTTCAATTTTATAAGTAAATTCTTCTCCCATTTTTGATTTGGCTTTGGCCAAAATTTCCTGAACCAGTTCGTCGTTCAATTCAGAAGCTGAAATCACTTCAGCTGTACGAACGTTGTTTGCTTGATCATATAATTCGTTGAACTGAACTGCAATCTGTTTCAATAGAGCTTCTCTTCTTTGACGAATGACCAAATTGATGAAGTTCTGAGTCGCCGGAGAAAAGTCCTTGAACAATTCTTTGGCGATGTCATTCTTTCTTCGGGAATCCAAAACGGGAGAACTTAAGAACTGCGCCAGTTCACGACTGTTTTGAATTGAATTTTTCAAATCAATCATTTCCTGGTTGATTTCAGTACCTTTTCCGGTTTCGGAAGCGAACTGCATCAAACCTTTTGCATATCGTTTTGCTGCGCGGAATCCTGCCATCTTAGTTCAGTTTTGCTTCGTTAATGATTTCTTTTGCCAAAGCTTCCTGAGCCGATTTATTGTCCAATTCTTTTTTCAGAACCTTTTCAGCAACGTCGATTGACAACTGCGCAATTTGATTTTTCAAATCGGTCATAGCAGCTGCTTTTTCATTGTTGATGGCTACTTTCGCATTTTCAACCAAACGGTCTGCAGCGCCCTGAGCCGTTTCTTTTGCTTGTGCGATGATGTTGTCTTTGGCTTCTCTCGCTTCTTTCAAAATGGCATCGCGCTCGATTTTGGCTTCTTTCAGAATTTTTTCATTTTCTGATTTCAAAAGTGCCATTTCTTCACGTGCTTTTTTGGCTTCGTTTAAAGCGTCCTCGATTGATTTCTCTCTTTCATTAACCGCATTTAAAATAGGTTTCCAAGCAAATTTGTGCAACAATAAAATCAATACGATGAACAATAAAGTTTGCCAGAAAAACAATCCGAACGAAAAATCATTAATTAATTTTTCCATATTAAGATAACTTAGTTTTGTTTTTAAATTTTAAAATCCTGCTGCAACCAACCGTTACAGCAGAACTTTGTTTTTGTTTGATTAAACTGCGAAAAGTGCAGCAAAACCAATACCTTCAATTAGAGCCGCTGCAATCAACATCGCAGTCTGAATTTTACCTGAAGCTTCAGGCTGTCTAGCGATACCTTCCATAGCACCTTTACCGATCATACCGATACCGATACCTACTCCGATTACTACTAAACCTGCTCCTACCATTACTGGAATTTCCATACTGATAAATTTATATAATTAAACTAAAATATTAATTTCTCTTTATTAATGTGCTTCTTCGTGCTCGTGCTCTGCAGACGCAAATCCGAAATACAAAGCAGAAAGCATGGTGAAAATATATGCCTGTAACAAGGCCACTAAAACTTTAATCAATACAATCACAAACGTCAATGCAAACGAAAGTGTTCCGCCAATCCAGCTTTGGAAGATGAAAATCAAACCAATCAAACTCATCAATACGATGTGTCCCGCCGCCATATTGGCATAAAGACGAATCAAAAGTGAGAATGGTTTAATGAAAATTCCCAAAATTTCAATCGGAATCAAAATGATGTACAAAGGAATCTTTGCATACCAAGGCATTGTGTTCCCAAGCGGATCAAAGATATGCATCCAATAGGTTTTTTTCCCTGTGAAATTGGTAATCAAAAATGTCATAATCGCCAAAGCAAACGTGAAAGCAATGTTTCCGGTCACGTTTACACCAAGTGGCGTCAATCCAAACATATTCAAAATCCAGATGAAGAAGAATACCGACAAAAGGAAAGGCATGTATTTTTTGTAATGTTTTTCTCCGATGTTGGGAACGGCGATTTCGTCTTTGATGTAAAGGACAATCGGCTCGAAAAACCTCCCTACTCCTTTTGGAATCCCACCGTTTCTCGCGTACGAGCGAGCCAAACTACTGAACAACCAAAGCATCAAAAGACCTGTCAAGATAATCATCACAACGTTTTTTGTGATAGACAAATCCCAAGGTCTCTCATTGGACACAAAATGCTTTTCATTATAATTAATGGTTCCGGCGGCATCGGTTTTGTAAATCTTACCGTGGTAGATTTTATAATAATTCCCTCCTTTTTCAACTACTTTGTTGCCGTGATCGAATTCTGAAGAACTGAAAACCTTCAATCCGTCGTCGATTAAGATAACTGGAAGTGGAAAACCGTAGTAGTTTCCTTCTTTATCTCCAAAAAAAGTAAAATCATAAGAATCAATCAAGTGGTGAGAAATCACCCCTTTGACTTCCTGCCGCATTAAATCTTTTCTATCCAAGCCTTCTGCATTCGCTTCACTGTTCTGCGGAACGGCAAATGCAAACACTTGAAAAACTAAAATAAAACAAAGCGTAATTAATTGGCGCATAGGATTTATCATTAACCTGTTTTTTGTGGTGCAAAATTAGGCTAAGTTTTTCAATTAAAGAAACCATTTTTTCTGCTTTTAGTCATCTTTTTCTGTCATTAATTTTTTAATGGCAAATCTTGTAATTAATATTAGACTAATTAGATACAGAATCAGGAAGGAAAATTTGAATTCATTTTCACGCCAATTTTCAAATGAATTCATAAAAATCTTGGCCGCTACAAGCTTCAAGGTGACGACAATCAGAAAAAAATACCCCAAATATTCCCGGTATTTTCTTTCCAAAAACTCAATAATCAAAAGCGTTGTGATTAAAACCAAAATTGTAAACACATAAATTGAAGTGAAATAAGATTCATCAATTTGAAAAAAATATTTGGTCGAAATGTAATGAATCGCGATGCAAACCAGAAAAATAAGCAGGAAATTCAAAATCTTTTTGGATTTCATCATTTCTCCATCCTTTTGAGTTGTTTCAAAATCAAATACAAAGAAACGCCCAATCCGACGAGTGTGCCCAATAAAGTGAAGTAATTTTTATCAGTTTCGTTCCAATTTTCGTCGGCTTTTTGCCCCAACCAAATGAACACAAACATAATCGCCATCATCTGAAATGCAATGGTAGTGAGTTGAAGGTATTTAGCGTAGGGGTTTTTTTTACGGTCTTGCGCCATAGGAATTTGTAACTTTGCGAAAATTTTGATTTGGTAAAGATAGGAAACATAGAATTACCTGAATTCCCTTTATTACTTGCGCCGATGGAAGATGTAAGTGATCCGCCGTTTCGTCGTTTGTGTAAAATGCACGGAGCGGATTTGATGTATTCCGAATTTATTTCCTCTGAAGGACTCATCCGCGATGCCATCAAAAGCCGAATGAAACTCGATATTTTTGATTACGAACGTCCGGTGGGAATCCAGATTTTTGGGGGTGACGAAGAAGCGATGTCGCTTTCGGCCAAAATTGTGGAAACCGTTCAGCCCGATT
>JAEWHB010000044.1 GCA_023388015.1 Bacteroidota bacterium | reverse complement strand
GCTGAACATAGGCATATTCTACATTTGTTTTCTCGTTGGTATAGTTAGTCTGAACCGTCAGGTCAGCAAAATCTGTAGCATTCAGCCCAAGTTTGTTGGCTTCTGTGCTCAGATAATTTTTGAGTGTGTTTAGCACCGGATTATTTTGTGCGAGGGTGAAATTCACCGACAAAACAGCCAGTAAAACACTTAGATAAAAATGTTTCATGTGTTAATTATTTTTGATTGAATTTATAAATATAGGAATTTTAGAAATTAAACCGTCTGTTTTTTATTGCTGACCAACCAAAGTCCCGCAAAGGTCAGCAAACCGTTTAATACAATTAATTCCACACCAATTCTATAATCGGTATAATTAATAAATAATTCGTTTATCGTATAAGTAAGTACCGGCGCAATCAAAGCGACGCTCAGAATAGCAAATTTCAACGAAATGGTTCGTTTGGTCAGAATTCCAAATGCAAATAGTCCGAGCAAAGGTCCGTAAGTATAACCTGCCACATTCATAATCAAATAAACAATGGATTTATCATTGATCCATTTGAAAATCAGAATCAATAAGAAGAAAATCACTGTGAATGCTAAGTGAACTGTGATTCGGGTTTTCTTTTTTTGTTGTTCAGAAACTTTATTGTTTTCATTCATCTTCAACAAATCCACACAAAATGAACTTGTAAGGGAAGTCAATGCGCCGTCTGCCGAGGGGAACAAAGCCGAAATCAATCCGATGATGAAAATCACCGCAATGAACAGAGGAAAATACCCTTGAAGCGAAAGCGCCGGGAAAATATCGTCACCCATGATGTTTTGGATTTCTCCCGATGAATTTAAAAATCCGAATACGCCATCACCGTAAACAGCACCGTTTTGCATCGCATAGAGGTAAAGCAATCCGCCCAAAAACAAAAAGGCAAAATTCACAATCAAAAGCGTACTGGCAAACGTCAGCATGTTCTTTTTGGAATTATACAAATTGTCCACACTGATATTTTTCTGCATCATTTCCTGGTCCAGTCCCGTCATGGCAATCGTTATAAACATACCGCCCACAAGGGTTTTCAGAAAAAAGGTAGCCGAATCGCCATCGAAATTCATCAGGTGCGTATAATTGTATTCGGCTAATTTGGCATAACCTTCCGAAGCTGACATATCCAATTGCGTCAAAACATAAACGATACAAATCACAAGGCTCAAAAGCATAAATGTGGTTTGAAGCATATCTGTAACCACAATGGTTTTCACACCGCCTTCATAAGTATAAAGCACGATCATTAAAAGAATGATCAAAGTGGTAACCCAAAAAGGAATGCCAATCTGATCCAATAAAAATATTTGTAAAACATTGATAACCAGAAACAATCGGGCGGTTGCGCCAATGCTTCTCGATATAATGAAAAATATAGAACCCGTTTTATGCGCTTCGAGGTTGAACCTTCGGCCGAGATATGTATAAATCGAAGTCAGATTCATTTTGTAATAAAGTGGCAGAAGTACGAAAGCCACGATGAAATAACCGAGAAAAAACCCGATGACCATCATATAATATTCAAATCCGCCATAGATATATTCCGTTCCGGTCAGTTTCCCCACCGTTCCTGGAACCGAAATAAAAGTCACACCACTCAGACTCGTCCCGATCATCCCAAACGCCACCAGCCACCATTTACTCTTTCGGTTTCCGATGAAAAAAGACTGATTATCAGAATTTTTACTCGTTCGGTAGGCAATGTATAATAATCCAATAAAATAGATGACTACACAAATCAGGATGATGTTTGAGTTCATATCTCGTTTTAATTTCATCCAAAAATAGTATTTTTGGGCAAAATGAAAGACTCATACACAAAGTTTCCTAAAAGAGACAAAAAGCAGAATATTTTAATCCGATGAATTATCCAAGCAAAGTTTTAGAGCGTGCAGTAGAAGAAATGTCTAATTTGCCGGGTGTGGGAAAGCGAACTGCTTTACGGCTTGTGCTTCATATGCTTCATCGGCCTGCTTCCCAAACAGAAAATCTCGCCGATGCTTTGAAACATTTGGTTCAGGACATAGAATATTGCGAAAAATGTCATACCATTTCCGATGCTCCAATTTGTCAGATTTGTGCCAATCCGCTTCGGGATTCTTCGTTGATTTGCGTAGTGGAAGATGTGCGCGATGTGATGGCGATTGAAAATACCGGACAATACAAAGGCGTGTACCATGTTTTAGGCGGAAGGATTTCTCCAATGGATGGAATCGGTCCGGGGCAACTTTATATTGATTCTCTTTTGAAAAGAATTGAAAACGAATCGATTGCGGAGATTATCTTCGCGCTTAGTTCAACTATGGAAGGTGATACCACCGCTTTTTATTTGTACAAAGTTTTGAAAAATACGCCGGTTAATTTCTCTACCATTGCCAGAGGAATCGGAGTGGGAGATGAACTCGAATATGCCGATGAAGCCACGCTCGTGCGTTCGATTCAGAACCGAATTCCTTATGTTGAATCAAATTAAAAAAAATGAAGGTTTCCGTCGTTATCGTAAGTTACAACGCCCGTTATTACCTGGAACAATGCCTGTACAGTGTGGAAGCGGCTTTGCGAAATCTGGACGGAGAAATCATCGTGGTGGACAATGATTCGCCTGAAAAACCAATCGGTTTTATTCGTGATAAATTTCCAAAAGTTCATTTCATTGAATCTAAAATAAATCTGGGATTTGCCAAAGCCAATAATTTAGGCGTGGAAAAAGCGAAAGGCGAATATGTCTTAATCCTGAATCCCGATACGCTGATTCCTGAAAATTTATTTGAGGAAATTCTTCCCTTTGCCGATGCTCATGAAAAAATGGGCGCACTTGGCGTTCGGCTCATCGATGCCAATGGGAATTTTCATCCCGAAAGCAAGAGAAATATTCCCACGCTTCAGAATACCTTTGGAAAACTCTTCGGAACCTTGATCAGCAAAAAGAATTCAAAAGGTTATTATAAAACTGAAGTGGGAGAATTTGAAGTTGCGCCGGCCGAAGTTTTAGTCGGGGCATTTATGCTTATGCGTCGCGAAATTTACCGGGAAGTCGGTGGATTTGATCCGCAATATTTCATGTACGGAGAGGACATTGATTTGAGTTATACGCTTGAATTGAAAGGATTTAC
>JAEWHB010000013.1 GCA_023388015.1 Bacteroidota bacterium | reverse complement strand
CTGTAGTTTTCAGTATTTGGTTGGCGCCGGCGCTGATTATATTGGGAATTACCGGTTTTTTTACAAAATTTCAGGGAACTCCCGAACAGCTAAAAGGACTGGGGTTTGTAGCTATTTTAGGTTTATTGGGTACGGCTCTCGCCATGATTTTATTTTATAAACTCATCCAGCAAACATCTGCGATTTTTGCCTCTGTAGTCACCTATTTAATGCCTGTTGTCGCAGTTTTCTGGGGAATTCTTGATGGCGAAAAACTAGCTATGGTTCACGTTTTGGGAGGGCTTCTAATTCTATTTGGAGTTTACTTGATTCAAATGAAAGAGAAACCCAAAGTTGGGTTTATAAAGAAAAGAAAACTTACTATTTAATAAAATTTAATCCAATTCTATATCAAAATTTGTCAGGCTTTTAAAAACATCCAAACGATCTACCATCTCTTCTTCGGTAAGATCGGCAAGTCTGTCGGTTCCGAATTTTTCAACGGTGAAAGAAGCCAGCGCACTTCCGTAAATGATGGCACGCTTCATGTTTTCAAAAGAATAGTTCTGAGTTTTGGCAAGGAATCCGGAAAATCCGCCTGCAAAAGTGTCGCCTGCTCCCGTCGGGTCAAATACATCTTCCAAAGGCAATGCAGGTGCGAAAAACACATTGTTTTCGTGGAATAACAAAGCACCGTGTTCGCCTTTTTTGATAATCAACGTGTGTGGTCCCATTTCCAGGATTTTCTTGGCTGCCTTTACCAAACTGTATTCTTTACTCATTTGTCGTGCTTCTTCGTCATTGATCGTCAAAACGTCAACATCTTTTAAAACATCCATGAGCTCATTCCAGGTATGATCCATCCAGAAATTCATGGTATCAAGAATTACTAGTTTGGGACGTGCATCCAATTGATTCAGAACCGATTTCTGAACAAGTGGATGAAGGTTTCCCAGCATCAACACATCGGGATTTTTCCAGCCTGTTGGGACAGCCGGCTGAAAGTTTTCCAATACGTTTAATTCGGTTGTTAAAGTATCGCGCGTATTCATATCGTTGCGGTAGCGGCCTGCCCAGAAAAAGGTTTTTCCGCCTTCTACTTTTTCAATTCCCGATAAATCGATGTTTTTGGAAGACATCAAATCCAAATATTCATTTGGGAAATCATCTCCGATTACCGAAACAATTCCGGTTCTGACATCCAGCATGGAAGCGGCCATTCCGATGAATGTGGCTGCTCCGCCGAGTATTTTATCGGTTTTTCCAAAAGGTGTTTCGATTTGATCAAATGCGACAGTTCCGACAACTAATAAACTCATGTTTTAAAATTTTTGGCAAAGATATGTTTTTTGCCCGAAGTCGAAACTGACAACGGGTCAATTAAATATTTATGAATGATTTGAAAATTAATCGATTGATTTTACAACCGCTTTTTCTGCTTCTTTTCGTGTTCCGTCAAATCCGTCCACACCGGAAACTGTGGTGTATTTGAGAATGAATTTTTTACCTGGATTCAAGCGCTGATAAATGCTTTGACAAGCCATGGTCGCTTCATGAAATCCACAAAGAATCAATTTCAATTTTCCCCGATAAGTATTGATGTCACCCACCGCATAAATCCCCGGAATATTGGTTTGATAATCAAGTGCATTGTTGACTTTGATGGCATTTTTCTCAATTTCAAGACCCCAATTGGCAATTGGGCCAAGTTTGGGAGAAAGTCCGAATAAAGGCACAAAATAATCGGTTTCAATAATCTGTTGCTCGCCTTCTTTTTCTACCGTAATGGCCGACAAGTTTTCATCGCCATGAAGTTCCATCACTTCAGCTGGCGTAATCAGATTGATTTTACCCAGATTCTTTAATTCCCTGACTTTTTCTACTGAATCCAATGCCCCGCGAAACTCATTTCTGCGGTGAATTAAAGTTACTTCCGAAGCGACATCGGTCAAGAAAATCGACCAGTCAAGTGCTGAATCACCACCTCCTGCAATCACGACTCTTTTGTCACGGAATAATTCGGGGTCTCTGATGAAATATTCAATTCCTTTTTCGTCAAATTGTCCAAGGTTTTCCAATTCAGGTTTGCGAGGTTCGAAACTTCCTAGTCCGCCTGCAATTGCAATGGCTTTTGCATGGTGCTTCGTTCCACGGCTGCCCGTTACAATAAATGAGCCGTCTTCCTGTTTTTCGATGGTTTCGGCCACTTCATTGAGTGTAAATCCGGGTTCAAACTGTTTGGTTTGTTCCATCAGGTTGTCCACCAGTTCTCCTGCAAGAATTGAGGGAAATCCGGGAATGTCAAAAATTGGTTTTTTCGGATAGAGTTCCGCTAACTGACCGCCCGGTTGTGGTAATGCGTCGATGATATGACAACGCAATTTGAGCAATCCGGCTTCGAAAACCATGAATAATCCGGTTGGCCCGGCTCCTATGATAAGTATATCTGTTTGAATCATTTGATTAAATAATTGACTTGAATCGAATTGAAATTCAAGTTGTTCTACAAAAATACAACCGAAACCTTAACTTTTCCGTGATTTCTGTCAGTATGAATTAAGCTTCCTGAAGTACATCTTTGATCCGGTTCATTGCTTCTTCAAGTTGTTTTTCCGAAGCCGCAAAGGAAATTCTCAAACAATTATCCATTCCGAAAGCAGTACCCGAAACCGTTGAAACATGTACTTCTTCCAGTAGAAACATTGCAAGATTATCTGCATTTTTGATTAATTTTCCACGATAAGTTTTGCCAAAGGTGGCCGTAACATCTGGAAATAAGTAAAAAGCACCTTTGGGTTCGCTGACTTTAAAAACAGGAATTTCAGCTGCTTTTTCCATCATCAGGTTTTTTCTTTTTTCAAAAGCTTCGACCATATAGTGTGTATCCGATAAGTCGGCATCCAGCGCAACAATAGCAGCTCTTTGGGCAATGGAATTGGCTCCTGATGTAATTTGGCTTTGCAAGGTTTCGCAGGCTTTTGCAATCCATTCCGGAGCTCCGATGTAACCGATTCGCCATCCGGTCATCGCATAAGCTTTTGATAGTCCGTTTATGGTTACCGTGCGGTCATAGGCTTCGGGAAATGAAGCGATACTAACTGTTTTTTCTCCAAAAACAATATGCTCATAAATTTCATCTGAAATAATAATCAAATCATGTTTTTGTGCAAGTGCGGCTATTTCTTTTAGTTCCTCTTTAGAATATACACTTCCACTTGGGTTACAAGGAGAACTGTAAATAAGAGCTTTTGTTTTGTCCGTGATGTAACTTTCTAATTTTGCAGCGTCTGCTTTGAAATCCTCTTCAATGGTTGTCTGGATTATAACCGGAGTTCCGCCGGCGAGGCGAACAATGTCGGCATAAGTTACCCAATATGGAACCGGAATCAGGACTTCATCCCCTTCATTCAGAATACATTGAAATACATTGTAAATAGATTGTTTCGCTCCGGTGGAAACAACAATCTGCGATGGTTTATATTCAATATGATTATCCCTTTTAAATTTTCTGACAATAGCTTCCCTGAGTTCAGGATAGCCGGCAATCGGCGGATAATGAGAATAATTTTGATCAATGGCCTGCTTGGCTGCTTCTTTTATAAAATCGGGTATATCAAAATCGGGTTCACCAATGCTCAGACTGATTACGTCATTTCCCTGTTGTTTTAAATCACGTGCTTTTTGCGTCATTGCAATTGTAGCAGGTGGCTGAAGCACTTGTAGCTTCGAAGAAAGTACCATAATAATGAAATTAAATTTCGGTGCGAAGATAGTTAATTTTGATTTTTCAAAGGGTTTTATCTATCAATTGATTAAATAGATCTATAAGGATTTTTGTGGTTTCAGAAATGAATTCAATGAATTATGTAGTAAATTGCAAATAAAAAATTATGGCAACAATTACATTTAAGGGAAGTCCTGTACACACAAAAGGAAATTTACCCACTGTGGGCTCCAAAGCTCCCGATTTTAAATTGACAGCAACTGATTTATCTGAAAAAAGTTTGTCGGATTTCCAAGGAAAAAAGCTTGTTCTGAATATATTTCCAAGTGTGGATACTGGTGTTTGCGCTGCTTCTGTAAGGCGTTTCAATGAATCTGCTTCAGGTTTAGAAAACACCAAAGTTCTCTGTATTTCTAAAGATCTTCCTTTTGCTCATAATCGTTTTTGCGCTGCAGAAGGTTTAGAAAATGTGGTGAGTTTATCTGAATTTA
Organism: Bacteroidota bacterium; assembly: GCA_023388015.1. Classification (GTDB taxonomy): domain Bacteria; phylum Bacteroidota; class Bacteroidia; order Flavobacteriales; family Weeksellaceae; genus Moheibacter. Next base: position 3,020 of record JAEWHB010000013.1, on the reverse strand, counting down.
AAAATTCTGAATTTTCAGATGCCTATCAGGTAGGAATGAAAGATGGTCCGCTTGACGGACTGATGAGTCGGGCAGTTGTAGTGATCGGTGAGGACGGGAATGTGAAATATACTGAACAAGTTCCTGAAATCGGACAAGAACCGGATTATGATGCTGCACTTGCGAGTTTGAGGTAAAAAGATCCGTCATAAAAAAACAAAATCCCGTCTGAACCGACGGGATTTATATTTTAGAGTCTATTTGAATTTCACAAAAAGGTTGAGGAAACTTTTTCTGCCTTTTTACTTTCAGAATAATCATAAAAGCCTTCACCTGATTTTACTCCCAGTTTTCCGGCCATCACCATATTTACAAGCAATGGACAAGGGGCGTATTTAGGATTTTTAAATCCATTATACATTACATTTAGAATTGATAAACAAACATCCAAACCTATAAAATCAGCCAATTGCAACGGCCCCATCGGATGTGCCATTCCAAGTTTCATAACCGTATCAATCTCTTGAACTCCGGCTACGCCATTGTAAAGTGTTTCGATGGATTCATTGATCATCGGCATCAAAATTCTATTGGCTACAAATCCCGGATAATCGTTTACCTCTACCGGAACTTTTCCTAAAGCAACAGATAAGTCCATGATGGTTTTGGTGACTTTGTCAGAAGTGCTGTATCCTCTGATGATTTCCACTAATTTCATAATGGGAACCGGATTCATGAAATGCATCCCGATTACTTTGTCAGGACGATTTGTTGAAGCAGCAATTTGCGTAATAGAAATCGACGAAGTATTGGTAGCCAAAATGGTTTCGGGAGAAGTGATTTCATCCAACTGTTTGAAAATTTTCAGTTTTAAATCTGTGTTTTCAGTTGCAGCTTCCACTACCAAATCCACGTCTTTCACTCCCTCAGCAGTATCGGTAAAAGTCGAAATATTTGTTAAAGTCGTATTTTTCTCTTCTTCGGTAATGGTTTGTTTGGAAACCATCCGGTCAAGATTTGCCGAAATAGTATTTAAACCTCGTTCCAATGATTTTTCAGATAAATCAATTAGATGAACATTAAAACCATTTTGGGCAAAGACATGGGCAATTCCGTTTCCCATTGTTCCTGCACCTATTACTGCAATATTTTTCATTATAGTTAATTGTTTTATTATTTATTAAATGCGTCAATGATTTGATAAGCAATTCTCAAAGCATTGGTTCCATCCTGAAGTGAAACCGGTGGTTCTGTATTATTTTCAATTGCATCGGCAAAGCTTTCCAACTCATCCAAAATAGCATTATTGGTTTTCACATCGGGATTGTCAAAATAGATTTGTTTTTTCACTCCTTCTGCGTTTTGCAGGATCATGTCCCACTCACCAGGGTTTTCAGGTGCTTCCTTCATTTTGACAACTTCACAGGATTTTTCCAGATAATCAACCGAAATGTAAGCATCTTTTTGAAAGAACCTTGACTTCCGCATATTTTTTAGTGAAATTCTGCTTGAGGTAATGTTGGCAACACATCCGTTTTCAAATACTAAACGAGCGTTTGCAATGTCTGGTGAGTCGCTGATGACTGCCACTCCACTGGAATGAACTTCTTTCACTTCCGAATTTACTACGCTCAAAATTGCATCAATATCATGAATCATCAAATCAAGTACAACAGGCACATCTGTTCCTCTTGGATTGAATTCCGCGAGTCGATGAGTTTCGATAAACATGGGATTAACGATTATATCTTTTACTGCTTTAAAAGCCGGATTAAATCTTTCTACATGCCCAACTTGTCCTTTGACGTTGTATTTTTTCGCTAGTTCAATGATTTCTTTGGCTTCCAATACTGAGTTGGCAATCGGTTTTTCCAAAAATATATGTTTACCGGCTTCAATGGCCATTTTTGCACAGTCGTAATGAGATAAGGTCGGGGTTACGATGTCCACAATATCTGATTGGTCAATGAGCTCTGAAATACTGGGAAATGATTTGTATCCAAATTCTGATTCAATTTTTTTTGCAATTTCCTGATTGGGGTCAAAAAATCCTACTAATTCTAATTTTTCGGATTGCTGGGCTAATTTTAAGTGAATTTTTCCTAAGTGTCCTGCCCCTAACACACCTATTTTTAACATGCCTTTAAATTTGAGTTTAAAAATACAGAGAATACCTTTAAAATTGCCCAATTTTGTAAAAAACTTGTAGATGTGATAGACGAATTCAAACACAAAGGTAAAAGAGAACAATTGGTAAAGTTATTAAGAGAAAAGAAAATTGATGATGAAAATGTATTACAAGCAATAGGCAAAGTGCCGCGACATTTATTTATTGATAGCGCTTTTGAAGAGTTTGCTTACAAAGATCAGGCATTTCCCATTGCGGCAGGACAAACGATTTCACACCCATTCACGGTTGCGAAGCAATCTTCATTGCTGCACGTCAATCAGGGAGATAAAGTGCTCGAAGTAGGAACGGGAAGTGGTTATCAGGCGGCTGTTTTAGTTGAAATGGGGGCAGAAGTTTATACGATTGAAAGACAGAAAGATTTATTTGATTTCTCACAGCGCATTTTCAGGAAAATTAAAATCCGTCCAAAATATGCTACTTATGGGGACGGTTACAAAGGGCTGCCGTCTTTTGCTCCTTTTGATAGAATTATAATTACAGCGGGATCTTCTACTATACCCAAGACATTACTCAAACAGTTAAAGATAGGAGGAATTATGGTTATTCCGATTGGTGATGAAAACCAAATGATGACTACCTTTTTGAGAGTAGGTGAGCGTGATTTTGAGAAGATGGAGTTTGGTGATTGCCAATTTGTACCGATGTTGGAAAGAACGGTCAAGAAAAACGATGAAGAGAATCAATTAAAAAAGCGCCGATTATAAGCGCTTTTTTATTATTCAATAAAAAGAAAAGCCGCTCATGGAGCGGCTTTTCTGTTAAATATTTGAATATGAAATTATTGTTTTACAATTTCAATTCTTCTGTTCTGAGCTCTACCGTCAGCAGTTTTGTTGTCGTATTTTGGTTG
>JAEWHB010000003.1 GCA_023388015.1 Bacteroidota bacterium | reverse complement strand
CGGCCGGGAATTTTCTACTCATAGCTAAAATTTTAAGGTGCTTAAACTTCGTACAAATATAGAGAACTTCTCATTAAAAAGGGTAATTTATTCCAAAAGCAAGACGCGGTTTCAGTATATTGAAATTGTCAAACTGCCATCTGTCACCCAGTTGATAGCTCGGATCGTGAATTTTATAGGCAAAATCCAAACGAAGCATCAGATAAGTCAAATCAATCCTTAAACCAAAGCCCGATCCAATTCCCAATTCTTTGTAGAAATCATTGAATCTGAACAATGTCAACTCATTTTTCTTGTCGGTTCCCCAAATGTTTCCGGCATCAACAAACAATGCCCCATGGAAAATATCCATCATTTTGAAACGATATTCCACATTGAAAAGCAATTTTAATCTTTCAATTGCAAATACATCATCACCGCCTGCATACCGAGGAAAATCGGCAGGACCCAAAGTAGCTGCAGCCCAGCCTCTGACATCGTTCGCACCCCCTGCTGTATAGGAACGGACAAAAGGAATAAAGTCCGTGTTGCCATAAGGTTGTACAATTCCTGCAAATGCACGCGTAGCAAGCGTGGAAGTCGAACTCAGATTGAAATACTTACGCACATCAACTTCAAACTTCACAAATTGCGAATATGGCACATTGAAAACCATCCCCATTTCTTTGCCCTGATCGGTTTCGGTTTTATAAAATCCGAAAGCATCATCCAGCAGACCTAGAATATTTCCCGCTACTTCTACCCTTCCTCTGAAAAACCATGGATTTTTCACGTTTCTTCGTTCACTTTGATTGAGCGTATACTGATAAATCATAGAAGCCACCAAAACATCCTGCGTAATGGTCTGTCTTCTGAAATTCATATTTTCAAAAATCGATAAATCTTCCAGTCCCTGACCTTCCAGCGTATTCAGAAAAGCCTGGTCGTTGTAAATCATATTGATGACATCAACATCTGATAAAGTTCCCTGGTAATGCTGAATTGCAGCCCCGGGATTGTACATGAAGTAATAATCATTAAAGAAATTGTTTTTGATATTATTGTCACCTTCAAATACATTGAAATAATTTTCTTTCTGAATATTATTGACAAATTCGGTATTCAAAATACTCAACATGTGCGAATGGGTGTCCCGGAAAGAAATATTGTAATCCAGACCTGTCGAATAAGTCACCCTGCCGATGCCTATGTTCCGCTGAACCGAAGCGCCCATCCGGAAGTCGGTTTGTTTGTAAAAACGTTTGGGAAAAAGACGGTCTGTATTTAATGGAAATAATAAATAAGGAAAACCGAGTTTGGTCTGAAAAGTCATTTCAAATGCATTGAAAAAACTCTTGTCATCAGTAAACTTCTTGTTCACATTTCCCAGAGTTCCGCGAAGCGTAGTTTCCAGATTCTCACCACCTCTGAACAGATTTCTTGCCACAAGCGATACGCGAGGCGATACCCCGAAATTCATGAATTCAGACCATGAAAGTTCGGCTCCGTAAAAAACATCGTACTTCTTTTTTGGACGAAACCACATATTTACATTCAAAACACTATCATTCTGAATCAACATGGCGGTATCAATTTTATTCTGAAAAGAAGTCAGGTTGATTCCTTCCCTTTTGGAAATATTTCTTTTGGTCTGATTTTCCGAAATCTGTCGGTAAAGTGCGGAATCTCTCAACACAATTGCATCTGTGAAAAATTTCGGACGGTATTTCATTTTCGGATCTACATAATGCAAATGGTATCCGTCAAAAATCGTATCAAAATAAACCGGCGGCATTTGTCCATCCGGAACCGGATTAGAATCCGGATAAATATGAATCGTTCCGTAACGGTATTTAGCAAAAGTTTCTTTGGCTTTGATGGAATCATTTCTCTCAGACGGAATCAGCAAAGTCACATCGATTTGCTTATCGGTAAAAGTCGTGTCGGCCGTAAATTCTATGGCTTGTCCGTCATCGTTAAAACGATAATAACCCCTGTTTTTTAAATATTCCACAATGCGGTCGCGTTCGGCAATAAAATGATCCATATCGTACCGTTCACCAGTTTTGATTTCAGAACCTCTTCCCAACAAGGTTTCATAATGCCTGAGCACTACGGTGTCTTTAATTGAATAATTATAAGTTTCGATGATGGATTCCTCACCCGGATTGATATGATAAATTACCTGCCCTTTTTTTGCAGCGCTGTCCAGATCATGTTCAGACTTTACAACAGCGTCAAAATAACCTCGGTCAAAATAATAATTCTCAAGATTTTCTTCGGAAAACGAAGACATCGCTGTATCGATCAAAACCGGCGGTTCCCCCTGATTGAACCTGAATCTTTTCCACCAAAGCGAATTCCCTGTGTAGGCTTCCAATCCGTTTTTTATAAGTAAACTATCAAGTGACTCCTGGGTTCTTCTCTTCCGGGTCAGGTCATAATATTCCGCAAAAGTCGTATCAAATTTAGCCGGAACCGAATTGTACAACAATAATTTAAAAGGAAAAAAGCCGAAAACAGCACCCCCATTGGGACGTTGCTTTACATAATCAGGGAGATTGGATTTAAAAGGTTTTTCTTTTTCATCAAATTTGAATTCATTTTTGGTAAGTAAGTGCTCCCCTTCGGGAACTTTTTTTGTGACATTACAGCTATAGGCAATTAATACCAGAATAACGAATA
>JAEWHB010000228.1 GCA_023388015.1 Bacteroidota bacterium | reverse complement strand
ACTATAAAAACTTAGGGTGGTTATTGCGGCAGGGCTCACCTCTTCCCATTCCGAACAGAGAAGTTAAGCCTGCCAGCGCCGATGGTACTACGAAAGTGGGAGAGTAGGTCGCCGCCAGTCTTTTTTTAAAACCTCATTCATTTAGTTGAATGAGGTTTTTTTTTGGATATACCTGAAGTTCACAGAACTTCCCCCTCTTAATATCAGATGCCTAGGCGGATAAGCTTCATCTTTTTTTACCACATAGTTTTTTGTACCTAAATAAGTCTAAAAAGTCTTGGGAAAATTTACTGTTCAATATTGTTTTGTGAATTTTTTAAGTGCATATAGTTTTCATAGCTGCTTGTGCAAGCACATAGAAAAGGGTATCAACAGAAAAAGCTTTGAATCTGAAATTCTGAATTCTGTTCAGCAGTTTCGTTTTCTACAATATTCAACAATACAATATACATTATATAATGATGGTCAAACGCGCCAAGGATAGCAGCGGAAACCCCGCAGGAGCGATAGCGACGAGGAGTTGCAGCTAATAGCCTGGTCCCGTTGCGCTAAAATCATATTGAATGCTAGAAAATATTGAATCGCAACGGGAGGCGCCCAAATAAATTGATCCTAAGGAAAGTTCGTTTAATTTGAATTATAAATTATTATTTGATTATTCTTTGTTCTGATAATTGACATTATCACTTTTTCGTACTTCATATTTCAGGTTTTCTTCCAGATTTGTATCATACTATTAAAACAAGATTTATGAAAACTTACTTATTATGTATCTCATTTATTGGATACTTTCTTAATGCTCAGGATAGTTCTATTCTTTGGCAAAAAACTATAGGTGGAAATATGCAGGATGTTGTTTATTCGCTCGAGCAAACTATAGATGCAGGTTATATTTTGGGTGGCTATTCAAATTCGGGAGCTTCCGGTGAAAAATCGGAGGATAGTAGAGGCGGATACGATATTTGGATCGTTAAAACCGATGGAATTGGAAATGTTTTATGGAATAAAACTTATGGCGGAAGTGGAGATGATTTTATGACTAGCTTAAAGCCCACTTCAGACGGCGGCTTTATTATCGGTGCGGGATCAGATTCAAATATTTCAGGAGAAAAGTCCGAAAACTCTCGTGGTGGACTTGACTTTTGGATTTTGAAAGTGGATGATTCGGGTAATATTGAATGGCAGAAAACCTATGGTGGTGCCCAGCCCGATTTTGATACAAATATTTTCCAAACTTCTGACGGAGGCTATTTTGTATCGGGTTATTCAGATTCCGGAATATCTGGTGATAAAACAGTGCCTTCCAAAGGACAAAGAGACTATTGGGTTTTGAAATTGAACAGTTCAGGCGAAATCTCCTGGCAAAAGGCAATTGGTGGTAGTGCAGTTGACCGTTTGATCATCAGTAATCAGTCAGAAGATGGCGGGTATATTTTAGGAGGACATTCAGACAGCAATATTTCGGGGGATAAGTCGGAAAACTCAAGAGGTATGTTTGATAATTGGATTGTGAAATTAGATGAAGATGGAAATATAATTTGGGATAAAACTTATGGTGGAAATAATCACGACATCGTTAGGGATATTATTCAAGTAAATGGCGGATATCTTGTTGGTGGTTATTCTCATTCGGGTATATCAGGTGATAAAACCGGAGAACTCCGCGGAGTTATCGATTTATGGGTTTATAAAATCGGAAATGATGGAAATATGGTTTGGCAGAAAACAATTGGTGGTTCACAAACTGATTATCTCAGAACAATCAGGCAAAAGCCGGATGGAAATTTTCTCATTACCGGGTATTCTAATTCAAATATATCAGGTGAAAAGACTGAAAATACCAACGGAGGTTATGATATGTGGTTTTTGTTAATGAATCCAAACGGAAATATTTTAGGACAAAATACCATTGGTGGTTCGGAAGATGAGTCAGCAGGATATTCTTTAATTCTAAATGACGGCTACATTTTTGCGGTGGCTTCAGCTTCAAATATTTCGGGAGATAAAACGGACAATTCAAGAGGATTGGAAGATTATTGGTTATTTAAAACAACCAATTCTTTATTAAATATTTCGGAAATTAAAAGCGTCAAAGATGTTGTAGTTTATCCAAATCCCACAAAAGGAAGCTTTGTCATTGATCTGGGGAAATTTGAGGAGAATATCGAAATAAAAGTTTCTGATACGACCGGTAAAAATGTTTTTGTGGCGAATTATAAAGATTTAGACAAAATTGAATTGAAGTTAAATCTTGTGCCAGGCGTTTATTTTATTCATATAAAAGCAAACAATGAAATCCACACTAAAAAACTTATAAAACTCTAAATCTTTATCTAATCAGAATTTTTGATGTAGTTGAATTTTTTTAATAAACCACATAAGGATTGTAACGAATCAGTTCGGGTTTACCGAATTCAAAATCCATCAGTTCATAATCTCGGTTGTCAAAAGTATTGGTCTGAATGATGTTATCACCGCTACCGGGAATGGTGTTGTACCAGGCAATGGAAAGTTGAAAGTTGCTGAAAACCAGGTAATCATTTGTGAATAATACGCCCAAACCAATTTTCGCATAAAGTTTTCCATCAAATAATTTCTCTCCTTTATTGCTTATAATTCCGAGCGAGGAATTCAGAAAGGGTGAAAATCGAAAGCCAAGAAATTCATAAGGTGAATAGGACTGAATCTGAATATTGGTCAGCCATTTTTTGGTTCCGATCACATCGCGGCTATAAAAACCGGGAATGCCAGATGGGTCATTTTCATTTAAAGTCAGTCTGTCGCCGCGGGACTCAATGCGGTTATTTCCTATGACCATTTCTGTTGAAATAAAATTGCGGAATTTCCAACGTCCCCAAGACATAAGACGTGTGAAATAATGAGTATTGAATGAAAAAACGACTTGTTCAGGTTCATTTTCACCAAAAAATCCTCCGTATTGGGTTTCAAATCCAAAAAATCCAAGTCGGTAATAATTTCCCATTTTAAATCCGCCAGCCAGATAAAATCGGTCTTCATTGTTTTTCTTCTGGATTCCGGCTGTAAGACCGTATGACAAACCGATTGGGATATCTTCCACGATGTCATAATTGTGAATGTATCGGTCCTGCACGAAACCTCGTCTTGAAACCCCGATTCCCAGTAAATAAAAATTTTCATCGGCATAAAAATTCACCGGATCAATTTCGGAAACAGGGCTTTGTACATAATTGACCTGAAAAAAACGTGCGGAAAGAATCAGGTTATTAAGACGTTCTGCCGTGGAATTTTCCTTTTTAAACAATTGAAATGAAACGGCGCCCCAATAATCCTGAAGATTGAATTTGAAATTTTGAGCCAAAATCCCATCCTGGTTTGGAATGGAATCCTGATACGCCCGCTGGCCTACATAAACACCACCCGCCCAACGTGTGAGGGGAGAAAAGAATTTCCGTTCGAGTGAAACGCTTTTGGTGTAATCATTTTGTTCGTTGCTATAATAACCGATGTTAAAACCGATAAAGCTTCGCTGAATGTTGGGAATCGTATAGCGGGTCTGAAAAGTATATTTTCCATTTTCAAAATTCTGTCGGTACCGATTATCGAAATCGTGACCAAATCCAAGGAAATTCCGGTCTCTCAGCCGGAAACCAACCCGACTGCCGG
>JAEWHB010000081.1 GCA_023388015.1 Bacteroidota bacterium | reverse complement strand
TGATTTGATAATTGCTATCGACGGATTTTCGTCCACCGGAAAGAGTACACTCGCCAAACTTTTGGCAAAAGAACTGGGTTATGTGCACATTGACAGCGGTGCTATGTACCGGGCGCTTACGCTTTATACGCTGGAAAACAGCATGATAGAAGGCGATTTGGTGAGCGAATATGAATTGGTTCCGCAACTGGAATTTATTGATATTCATTTTGAATTCAATGCACAAAACGGGAAAAATGAAATCTATCTCAACGGAGAAAATGTAGAGGAAAAAATCAGGGAAATGGAAGTTTCGTCCAAAGTGAGTATCATTGCCAAAATTCCCGAAATCCGGGATTTTGCGGTGCAAATGCAAAGAAAACTGGGAGAAAAGCGCGGAATTGTGATGGACGGGCGCGACATCGGAACTACGGTTTTCCCGCACGCCGATTTGAAGATTTATTTGAGTGCTTCGGCTGAAGCAAGAGCCATTCGTCGCTATGAAGAATTGCTCAAAACTGAGCATCCGGTGACGTACGAAGAGGTTTTTCAAAATATTTCGGAAAGGGATTTGATGGATTCTACAAGGGAAGTTTCTCCGCTGAAAAAAGCGGCAGATGCCGTCGAAGTCGATAATGGCCATATGACGCCGCAACAAACGCTGGAAACGGTTTTGCAGATTATTAGGGAACGATTTGGTTCGTGAAGGTTGACTCTTAATTTTCCTCAGATTGCGCAGATTTTCGCAGAGATTTTAATTTAAAACCATTGAGAAATTAAGGGAATGAAGCTTTGGATAAACTTTGCCAAAGTCTGCGCTTAATGACGGAACTTTGGCAAAGTTATGGGGTTTTTAATCAACTAAAATCCAATATTCCCAAGCACCGAATTCTAAATTTTGTCCTTCGGACAAACTCAAATTTTCTCCCTTCATATAATTTTCGAAATCCCCTTTTACCGGAATCGTGAATTCTTTTGGAGAAACCGAAAGATTAGCAATGAAATACAATTTTTTTCCGTCTTTTTCGCGTTTAAATGCCAAAATATTTACGTCATCGGAAGTTTGAATTCTTTCGTAAGAAGCTTTGTTCACACCGCCGTGTAAAGCCGGATTTTCATTTTTCAATTTCCCTAATTTCTCATAAACCGGGAACATTTTTCCTTTTGTATGTGTAATCGTATCCTTCTCAAAGAACTTCAATCGCTTATCGAAATCATATTCCTGACCATTGTAAATCAAAGGCATTCCGGGAAGCGTATAAGTCAATGCAGCAAAAGTTTCCACGGCATCGCCCAAACGTTCGTATTCCGTACCGTTCCAAGAATTCTCATCGTGATTGGAAGTAAAATTCATCATGATGTCCTGTTTCTGATAAATTGAATCCTGCTCCTTCATCAATTGATCAAAATCCGAAACCTTCTTTTTTCCTTGCGCAATTTCATTTATCAAATGATGCACCGGCCAATTATAACCCATATCAAAAACACTTTTCAACAATTCTGGTTTGTTGGATTCCATCAGCATAAACACCGGTTTTACTTCATTTAATTTCGGATACACATATTCCCAGAAATCCAGTTTCACATTGTCCGCCACATCGCAACGAAATCCGTCGATATTGGTTTCTTTTACCCAATAAATCATTTCATTCGCCATCGCATCAAACAATCCTTCGGATTCATAATTCAAATGCGCAACATCCGTCCAACCCCAAGTTTCGCCGGTTTCGGGGTTCAGTGGATCGGTTACTTCTCCCGCTGCGTTTTTATGGTAAAATTCCGGATGTTCCTCAATCCATTTATGATCCCATCCGGTATGATTGGCGACCCAATCCAAAATCACATAGATTCCGTTTTCATGTGCCGTATCGACCAGTTTTTTGAAGTTGTCCAAAGTTCCGTATCCTTCGTGAACTGCCGTATAATCGGAAATCGCATAATAACTTCCCAAATATTTTTTACGCTCTTCGGGGTCGGTTATGTCTTCGATGGATTTATCGCCTGTTGCTTTTCGTTTGGCCATCGAAATCGGTTGAATCGGCATCACCCAAAGCACTTTTACACCCAGTTTTTTCAACTCCGGAATGTCTTTTGTAAAAGCGTTGAAAGTTCCTTCGGGGGAATATTGACGAATGTTCGCTTCATAAATGACCGCATTTTCCATTTCTTCGGGCGAATATTCCTTCATAGCCAATTGATCCACTTCTATGGTTTTTTCTTGTTTACAAGCCACAGCAAATAAGAATAAGCTCAGACTTACTAAGATTAATTTTTTATTTAAATTCATTTTTTTTATTTTTTACTCCTGATTCTTCTGCGAAAATCAGCGCAATCTGCGGGCAGATAATTTTCCCGCAGATAAACGCTGATTTTTATTTCAACTCCAAAATCATTGAAGCCTTTGCTTTGATTTCTAATCTATTATTCAAATCAATTTCCTTATCAGAAATCACGTCTTTTCCTTTCTTAAAATTCTTAATTCCTTCTTTGAAACGTTTCATTTCCAAACTTTGATCTTTTTCTGAGTTATTCAAAACCACCATCACGGTTTCTCCCGAATTTTCAACGTACCGAAAATACACATAAACATTGTCCTGTGGCACAAAATGCAAGGTTTTTCCATGGTGAATAGCCGAATTTCCTTTGCGCCAGTTCAATAGTTTCTTTGTGAAGTCGAAATATTCTTTCTGCTCAGCGGTCCTTCCGCTTTCGGTAAAAGCATTTTGAGCATCTGACTTCCATCCACCCGGAAAATCACGTCGGATGTCGCCGTCTCCTTTGCTTTTTTCACCTTTCATCCCGATTTCAGAACCGTAATACAATTGCGGAATCCCACGAACGGTCAAAATCAAACTCAATCCCAATTTATAATCTTCCACCTTATCATAAATCTGATTGAAACGATTGGTGTCGTGATTTTCCATAAAAACCATCAGATTATTGATGTCCGGATACAGAAAATCATTCGTGAAATTCTCATAAACACGGATCATTCCACTGTCCCAGCTTTGTTCTTTTTCGTGAAAAACCATACCGATGGCATCGTGCAAAGTGAAATCCATCACCGAAGGCAAATGGGAATTATAATTCTGAATCGCTGCAATCTTACTGTCCTTTTGCCAATAAGCCATTTGCGCCTGATCGTGCATCCAGACTTCGCCCACGATGTTGAAATTCGGATATTCGTACATCACGCGTTTGGTCCATTCGGCAATTCCCTCTTTGTCGTTGTAAGAATAGGTATCCACACGCAATCCGTCCAATCCGGCATATTCAATCCACCAAATTGCATTCTGCACCATATAATTCAAAACCAAAGGATTGGACTGATTCATATCGGGCATCGTTGTATCAAACCATCCGTCCATGCAGCCTTCAGCGTCATATTCAGAAGCATTCACATCAAATTGAGTCGTCATCCGATAATTGCTCCGCTGAAATCCATTGTATTGATGAG
>JAEWHB010000074.1 GCA_023388015.1 Bacteroidota bacterium | reverse complement strand
ACCACCATCATGATGAAAAGCACAACAAAAATATTGGTATCAAAAATCTGAATCCAATCGTTGATCTGACTAAAAGAACTAGTAGCAGATTGCGCATAAAGCTGAAAATCAATCTGATCATTTACTTTATTGGTAACTTGATCCAACTTTTCAATATCATTGGTAAACAGTTCAAATCCACCTACAACATTTTCATCCCATTTGTTCAGTCGCTGTACGTGTTTAATGTCGCCAATCACATAAATATCATCAAAATCCTTGATATCGGTACTGAAAATTCCTGTGATGTGAAACCTGCGGTAGATAGGCTTTCCACTGTCTTGAATAAAATAAGTTACAAAGGAACTATCAATGTCTAAATGAAGTTCATTGGCAATTTTCTTAGAAATCACCACATCATTTGAAATTTTTTCCTTTTCAATTTTTGGAAACTCACCTTCTAATATATACGATTCAAATCTTTTTGTATCGAAATCAGTTCCAACGCCTTTCAAAAATATTCCCGAGAAATTATCAGCTGTACGGATGATTCCACCCTTTACGGCAATCGCCTGAACATGTGTAATTTCTGGAATACTTGAAAATTCCGGATAAAATCCCTGGTGAATCGAAAGCGAATCGGAATTGAAAGATTGATTGCTATTATAAGGTTTTATTGTAATGTGTCCATTGAAATCTGCAAGTTTTTGTTTGATGCCTTTTCGAGCGCCAATTCCGGTGGAAATCGTAATCAGTGCCACCATAATTCCGATTGCTACTGCAATTTGTCCGATGCGAATAATCGTAGTAGAAAGGTTATTTTTACTACTTTTACCAAACGCAATTTTTTTAGCAAACCACCAGGTGAAATTCAAAATATTTTAAATTTTAAATATGAATCAAAAACTTTTCAAATATACATTAATTGCATTATTTCTCGCCAATTCTTCTTTTGCTCAAATAACAATCGACGGTGAAGACATTGAAAAGAAACGAGATGTTTCCCTGATTACGAACTCCGAAATCATCACTGCTGCCCAACAACCCATTCTTTATCTGCCTGAATTAAAAGGAAAAAGAGTAGGGGTAGTGACCAATCAGACCGGGATTACGAACGGAAGTAAAATCATAGGTAAAAAAGGATGTGAAAAAAATCCAGAAGTAAGTACTTGTGCGATTTTTGAGCAAATCAGCATTGTAGATTTCCTGATTGATAACGGGATTGACGTTAAAAAAATATTTTCTCCTGAACATGGATTTCGGGGCGATGTAGATGCAGGCGAAACCGTAAAATCAGGAAAAGACATCAAAACCGGACTGCCAATTGTTTCGCTTTATGGTAAAAACAAAAAACCCACGGCTGCACAATACGCCGATTTGGACATTGTTTTATTTGACATTCAAGATGTAGGAGCGAGGTTTTACACCTATATTTCAACTTTGCATTACATCATGGAAACCGCTTCCGAAACCGGAAAGAAGGTAATCGTCTTGGATCGTCCCAACCCCAACGGACATTATGTGGACGGGCCGGTGCTCGATATGAAACATTCGACTTTTGTTGGAATGCATCCCGTGCCGGTGGTTTATGGCATGACGATTGGCGAATACGCGCAAATGATCAACGGAGAAGGCTGGCTAGCCAATAAAGCAAAAGCGGATTTAACCGTGATTCCTTTGCGGAATTATACGCATCAATCGAACTATTCTTTGCCCGTAAAACCTTCGCCAAATCTTCCAAACGACAAATCCATTAATTTATATCCATCCACTTGCTTTTTCGAAGCTTTCAATGGGAGCGAAGGAAGAGGAACCGACAAGCCTTTCCAGGTTTATGGTTCACCTTATTTAAAAAATATGCCGTATCAATTCGTTCCGAAACCTAATGAAGGAGCGAAAAACCCAAGATTTAACAGAGAAATTTGTTATGGCGAAGATTTATCGGCTGCAGATTTTTTATCGGAAATCAATTTGGAATGGCTGATACGCGCGTACAATAATTACGAAGGAAAAGACCCGTTCTGGATCAAACAGTCGGGCGCCTTTTGGATTGATAAATTGGCAGGTACCGATCAGTTGAGAAAACAAATCGAACAAGGACTTTCGGAAGCAGAAATCAAAACTTCCTGGCAAAAAGATTTGGAAGCATTTAAGAAAATTAGAGCTAAATATTTAATTTATCCGTAGGTTTAATTAAATTACATAATAAATTAAAATTCAAATAATTAAAATTGAAATATAAAAATATAATTTTTGATTTAGATGGAACGCTTTGGGATTCTACAACATCCATTTTAGAAAACTGGAATGAAGTTTTGGCGCGTCATAATTTATTGGAAAAACCTTTAGCGGCTTCAGATATGCATCCTTATATGGGCTTATTGATTGGCGATGTTCTGAAGACGATTTTTCCGGGAATTACAGAAGAATTCATTCAAAAAATCATCGCTGAAATCATTGATAACGAAAGAAAAATCCTGCATAAAAATGGCGGAATTCTTTATGAAAATGTGCAGAAAACTTTAGAAGAATTAGCTGTAAATCATAATTTATACATTGTCAGTAATGCTTTGGACGGATACATTCAGGCGTTTGTTGAATATTTTAATTTCGAAAAATTATTCCAAGATTTCGAGTCGCACGGCGCGACAGGAAAAAATAAAGCTGAGAATATCCAATTATTGATGTCAAGAAATCATTTAAAAACCTCGGAAACGGTTTATGTTGGCGATACGCAAACCGATTATCTTTCTGCAAAGGAAAATGATTTGGATTTTATTTTTTGTGCCTATGGTTTCGGTCAGCTGAATGAAGACTTAAAAGTTAAAAAAATTACTAAATTTCAAGAATTAATTACCTTATAAATTATGAATTCGTCTACCCAAATAAAATGTCCGAATTGTGGAACATCGGTTGATGTTCAGGATATTCTGGCACATCAATTAGAAGAAAAAATTAAACAAAAATACCAGGTTCAGGCGGCAGAAGAAAAGCAAAAACTTGAACAACAATTTGAACAATTTAGCCAAGAAAAAGAGCAATTTGAGCAAAAGAAAAAGCAGGAAAACGAACTTTTTAAAGAACGTTTGGAGAAACAGCTGAGCGAAGAAAAAGCAGCTTTGGAAAGGTTATCAAAAGAAAAATTAGCCAAATTCGAAGCACAGGCAAAAGCAAAATTATTGGAAGAGCAAGCCGAACAGTTTGGTGCCTTGCAAAAAGAATTGAATGAGAAGTCTGAGCAAATCAAAGAATTAAACCGTTCCAAAGCAGAAATTGAAAAATTAAAACGTGAAAAATCTGAGATGAAAGAAGCGATAGAAGCGGAATCTCAACGGAAAATAAACGAAATCATTCAGCTGGAAAAGGATAAAATCAGAAAGACAGAAGAAGACCGTAATGAGTTAAAATTCAAAGAATTACTTAAGCAACTGGAGGACCAGAAAAAGTTGACCGAAGAAATGAAACGCAAGCAGGAACAAGGTTCTATGCAGTTGCAGGGTGAAGTTCAGGAGCTTGCAATCGAGGAGTGGCTGATGGCTGAATTTCCGCTTGACACGATTGAAGAAGTAAAAAAAGGCGCTCGTGGCGGGGATTGTGTGCAAATCGTAAATACAAGATCACGTCAGAATTTAGGGAAAATCTATTACGAAAGTAAGCGTACAAAGGATTTTCAACCGAGTTGGATTGAGAAATTTAAGGCCGATATGCGCGAGAAAGGTGCTGATGTAGGGATTTTGGTTACGGAAGCAATGCCTTCAAAACATGATCGTATTGCAAATCTAAACGGCGTTTGGGTCTGTTCGTATGAAGAATTCAAAGGGCTTTGTCTGGTATTAAGAGAATCGGTTATTCAGGTAAGTTTGGCTTTGGCTTCTCAGGAAAACAAAGGCGATAAAATGGATATGCTTTATGATTATTTGACAAGCAATAATTTCCGAATGCAAATTGAAGCGATTGTGGAAGGATTTTCTTCTATGAAAAATGCATTGGAATCTGAGAAAAGATCCATGCAACGTATATGGAAAGAACGTGAAAAACAAATTGAGAAAGTTATATCAAATACAATCGATATGTATGGTTCTATAAAAGGTATCGCAGGAAATGCAATTCAACCGGTAAAGGCTTTGGAACTTGATCCTGACTTTGAGGAACTGGATTTTGATGAGTCTTGATTTTTTAGTGAAAAATTGGAATTAAAAGTATCATTAAGAATTTTCCTATAATTTATATTATGTTAAATAGAATTTTCTCTATGAAATTATAATTTGATAAAAATCAGCAAGTTACCTTCTTTGAAAGAAATTTGAACCACTTCTTCGGTTGCTTTATTTCTGGTACCAATTCTTTTGGTAAGATCTAGGTCTTCATTGTTTAAAGGATATTTCAAACCTTGGGTTACGATTCCTTTCGTAACAGGAAACGGATACAAAGAAATAGTACGGTTTTTATAACCTTCCAAAAAAACTTCTTTATCAGCGAAAAAGTAATAACTAAAATCATCAAAGAAAATTAGGGTCAGTTGATCTTTGAATTTTAGTCCAGATGTCAAGTTACCCAGAAAATGATCATGTTCCATTCCACTGCTTCCGTATACATAAACTTCTGTGAAATTTCGTTCTTTGATAATCATCAACGCCTTTTCAAAATCTGTGAAATTTTGATCCGGCGTTACGATAACTTCAATTTCTGCCGGGATTTCAGCTGTAGAAATCGAATCAAAATCACCACTTACCACATCCGGTAAAATATTAAGTTCTTTTAAATAAGCATAAGCACCATCGGTGCAAAATATTTGTTCAAACTGCTGTAAGTCAGGAATTTTATCCGGTCTTTGTCCGTTCAGAAATAGAGCTACTCTACTCATTGGGCAACCATTTTATTTCTTCATGTCCGGCATCTTGTGCAATTTTTCTCGCCAGAACGAAAAGATAATCAGACAAACGGTTGAGATATTTTAAAAT
>JAEWHB010000034.1 GCA_023388015.1 Bacteroidota bacterium | reverse complement strand
CTTTAACGCAAAAATAGAATTTTTTCCCTGATTTACAAATAGGTAAATTTTGTTTTAATTTGTAATTAATTAATCTCTAATTCCAAAAGATAATTTCAATTAAAATGAACTCCAATATCCTCGATATACAGAATCTTTCACTTCGGTTTGGTAACAACGAAATCCTAAAAAAGGTTTCGTTTTCCATTCCGAAAGGAAAAATTGTAGGTGTTGTGGGCGAATCGGGTTCGGGAAAATCCATTACTTCACTCGCTGTAATGGGACTTCTGCCGAAATCTGCACAAATTCCGTCCGAAAGTGAAATTTTATTTCATTCAGATTCGAAAACCATTGATTTACTGAAATTATCACCTGAACAAAAAAGAAAATACCGAGGAAATGAAATCGGAATGATTTTTCAGGAACCAATGACTTCTCTCAATCCCAGCATTCGCTGCGGCGAACAAGTGGAAGAAGCTATTCGACTGCATCTCAAAATGGAAAAAACTGCGGCAAAAAAACGAGTAATTGAATTGTTCGAAAAAGTGCTTTTGCCCAATCCTGAACGGATTTATAAGGCTTATCCGCACGAACTTTCCGGCGGACAAAGACAAAGAGTAATGATTGCCATGGCCATCAGTTGCAATCCCAAAATCCTGATTGCCGATGAACCTACGACAGCACTCGATGTGACGGTGCAACGAACGATTTTGGATCTAATCAAGCATTTGCAAAGGGAAATCGGGTTGAGCTGCATTTTTATTTCCCACGATTTGGGTGTGATTGCGGAAGTTTGTGACGAAGTGGTGGTAATGTACCAAGGCGAAATTGTCGAAAAAGGAAGTGTACAAGAAATTTTTGAAAACCCGAAAGAAAACTATACCAAAGGTTTAATTTCCTGTCGTCCAAGACTGGACATCCGACAAAAAGATCTACCCACAATTGCTGATTATTTGAAGAACGAAAATTACCAATCTGAAATTTATACTTCCGATGAACGGCAAGCTTTTCACCAAGAAATTTACAGTCAGATACCCATTCTGGAAGTGAAAAATCTATCGAAATATTTTTATTCGAAACCAAGTCTTTTGGGGAAGGAAGAGGTTTCGGTTAAAGCGGTGGACGATGTAAGTTTTAAAGTGTATCCAGGCGAAACAATGGGATTGGTCGGCGAATCGGGAAGCGGCAAAACGACTTTGAGCCGCACGGTTTTATTGCTGGAAAAACCCACCGAAGGCGAAATTTTTTACCACGGAAAAGATATTGTAAAATTATCCAAAGGAGAAGTCCGAAAGTTGAGAAAGGAAATTCAGATTATCTTTCAAGATCCTTATTCGAGTTTGAATCCGCGAATGAATATCAGCGAAATTTTGACTTCGCCCATGAAAGTTCATTCGATTGGGAAAAACCAAAAAGAAAGAATCAAAAGAGCCGGCGATTTGTTGGAAAAAGTCGGGCTGAGCCGTTCGGATTTAAAGAAATATCCGCATGAATTTTCCGGCGGACAACGCCAAAGAATCGGGATTGCAAGAGCGCTGGCACTCCATCCAAAATTCATCATTTGCGACGAAAGTGTTTCGGCTTTGGATGTTTCGGTTCAAGCGCAGGTTTTGAATTTATTGAATGATCTCAAAGAAGAATTCGGACTGACTTATATTTTTATTTCACACGATTTGGCGGTTGTAAAATATATGAGCGACCAGCTTTTGGTGATGCAGTACGGACAACCAAAAGAATTGGGCGATGCCGATGAAATTTACGCAAATCCTACCACGCAATACACCAAAGATTTGATTGAGGCAATTCCGAAGTTATAATGAGTAGCGAGTTCTGAGTTGGGTCAGGTTTAATTTCTAACTTCTATATTTTTACCTTTGTCTTATGAAAATCTTAAAAATCCTAGTGATATTTAGAGACAATTTTAAAAAATCTGAAAAGCGAACTTCGCATTTCTAACTTCAAATTTCGCAACATGAAAATCGGTTTATATTTCGGGTCGTTCAATCCCATTCACATCGGACATTTGGTCATTGCCAATCACATTCATCAATATTCAGATTTGGACCAGGTTTGGTTTGTGGTTTCGCCGCATAATCCGTTCAAGGAAAAATCTACTTTGGCAAACGATTACGACCGTTTGCATTTGGTTAATTTGGCGATAGAAGATTATCCGCATCTACAAGCTTCCAAGATCGAATTTGGGTTGTCCCAACCTTCTTATACCATCGATACGCTGGCGGTTTTGAAAGAAAAATATCCCGAACATAATTTCTGTCTGATTATGGGGATGGACAATCTGAAAGGATTTCACAAATGGAAAAATCATGAGCAGATTTTGAAAAATTATTCGGTTTATGTCTATCCGCGAATTGGTTCCGCGCCGGGCGAATGGTTGAAACATCCGAAATTTCAATTCGTCGATGCACCGATTATGGAGATTTCTTCCACTTTCATCCGAAATGCCATCAAAGAAAATAAAAACATCCGTCCACTCCTCCCCGAAAAGGTTTGGGAATACTTGGATGGAAGTTCGATGTACAAATAAATCCTATATTTAAACTTCGAAAATTTGACATTTTGATTTGAAAACTCTTTATCTACGCTTTTTATATCTTTTCATTCTTGTAATAACCTTCACCTCAAAGGTGAATGCACAAGACAATGTAAACTCACTTCTCGATAGTCTTGCGGGCGAAACCAATCGGGAAAGAATCATGGATTTGAACCTGAAAATTGCTTCGGAGTTGAAGTTTCAAGATAAATCCCGTACAACTTATTACGTCAATCTTGCCTTGACTGAAGCCCAAAAAATCAATTCCGAAAAAACTTGGAAAGAATTTTATGAAAGAGCCGTGGAAATTTATACCGATATGGACGCGCTCGACTTGGCGCTGGATTATCTGCTCAAGGAATATGATTTCTACAAAGACTCCAAGGGGCTGAAGCGATTTGAATTGGAAAACAAACTGGGAATCATCAATGCGAGACTCAATAATCCAGAAAAAGCATTGGATTATTTCAAAGGAATTTTGCCACATTATAAAAAAGAAGAAAAATACGATTTGGTAGGAAAAACCTATAACAACATCGGGCTCGCCTACCTCTCAATTGAAAAGCCGGATTCATCCCTGTATTTTCTTCAACAAGGATTGAAATTTATCGAAAAAGATCCTGACTCGAATGTGAAAATTCATTTGAAAACCAATATTGCACGTTGTTATGCGGCACTTGATCAGGATGAACTTGCGGAAAAAAATTTCGTTGAAGCTTCTGAAATTTTAAATGACTCGATAAATCCCGGTATTATTACGTGGGTCAATACCGAAAGATCTAAATTTTACCTTGCAACTGAAAAATACGAAAAAGCAATTGAGTTTGCAGAAATAGCTGAACGCACATCGCTTTCCAAAAATAATTTCATTTATGCACAAATTCTACGTGTACTTTCCAAAGCTCATTTCCATAAGCAAGACTTTAAAAAATCGGCTGAATATTTCAATTTGTATGACGAAGTAAGGGAAAACCTCAACATAGAAGAAAAAGCCGTAAATGTCGAAAAACTGAAAATCGAATATGATTACAAAATCAGGGAACAGCAGTTGGAGATTGATGAAAGTCGCAAACGAATGAATTTACTTCTAGCTATCGGCGGACTGACCATCCTCTTGCTCGCACTTTCACTGTTCATGATTCGTTATCGAAACCGTTTGGAAAAGGAAAAACTCGCCAATCAACTCAAAGAATCACGCGAAAAGGAGTTAAAACTAGAAATCGAATTGAAAAATAAAGAACTCGCGTCCAAAACAATTCGTCAAACAGAACATGATGAACTCATCAATCTCGTACAGAAAGATTTAAAAGAAATCCAGTCCAAAACCACTCAATCAGAAACCAAACACTCACTAAATCAGTTAGTTAATAAAATAAAGTCCAATACTTTGCAAAATAATTGGGAAGAATTTGAACTAAGGTTTTCCAACGTTCACGAATCTTTTTATGAAAAACTCGATGAACTTCACCCCAATTTAAACTCTCACGACAAACGCATTTGTGCGCTCATCAAACTTAACCTTTCAACCAAGGAAATTGCAAATCTCACCAAAACCTCGGTTAAATCTGTGGAAAACATTCGAACGAGATTGAGAAAAAAGCTTGGATTAACCAATCTCAAAATCGATTTAAATAAATATTTGTCAGAATTATAACTTACTGAAATTTAATTTTTTATAATTATGTGAGTGGTAAATGAGTGGTATAAATGAAGGGTAAGAGTGGTGGAATAACATATTAAAATTTTGAAGGCTAGTATTCTAATCAGACATTTGAGGAAAGCTTTTAAAACACATGAAAAAATTTACACTCTTATTTGGAATAATGATTTCCGGAATAAATTTCGGGCAATGGACCGATGATTATAATACAAATACCAGCGTAGCAGAGGGTACTACTTCAGACATTCAGTCCATTGGCACAAACGATGGAAATACTTACGTTATATTCTGGGACGAAACAGACGGCTATGAATTGCGAGTTCAGCTTCTGAATGCGGATGGAGTTCAACAATGGGGTTCAAACGGAATCCTTGCCAATGATGTAGCAGATAACGGGACATGGACTGCTGTCCGTTCCGAAGCAATTGATAACGAAGGAAATCTTTACATCGCATTTACGGCAACCAATGACAGTAAAGGATACATCAATAAAATTTCACCCACTGGCGAACAATTATTTGGAACCGGCGGAATCGCTATTGATGAAGGTTGGGATATGAAAATTCTTCCTTTGGAAGACGGCGGTGCAATTGCGGGCTGGGTAGGAACAGGCGTGGGAATGCTCATGCGCTATGATGCGTCCGGAAATGAAGTTTG
Source organism: Bacteroidota bacterium (assembly GCA_023388015.1). GTDB lineage: Bacteria > Bacteroidota > Bacteroidia > Flavobacteriales > Weeksellaceae > Moheibacter. The sequence continues at coordinate 3,351 of JAEWHB010000034.1, read as the reverse complement.
GGATGCTCCACTTGAAGTTAGTTCTCCGGATTCTTCTAATCCCTTTGCCTCTGTTGGTGAGTTGGCATTACTTTCCGACGGATCTTTCATCGCATTAATTCATACAAAAGGCACAAGCTGGAGCGTGAATTCTTTTTTATGGGCGCAAAGATTTGATGGAAATGGTGCCGCGGTTTGGGCAAATCCAATTCAGATCTCAAGCCAAACTACCATGAGCAACCGTCGCTATCCCGTTTTACAAGATGGTGATGTGACATATTTGGGTTATCATGGTTCCACCGGAAACCGTTTTGATTCGTTTTTACAGCGAATCAATCCTGACGGTACTTTGCCATGGGGAATCGATGGCGCAGCTTTCAGCACCGACGATAATTTCTATGAAATGACAACCTCAATTGCAATGGAAGAAGGCAGCGGGCATATTTGGGCAGCAGCCAATTTGACCAATAGCAATCAATCCCTTTACGGACAATCCATTCAGAAGTTCAATAAAGAAACCGGTGAGCCGATGTTGGGCGACGCAGGAAAAAATATTTTTCCGGTCAATGCAGACAATTGGGTAGCGGTGGGAGAACTTCAGCTGGTAAACGATAAACCTTTGTTTTTGTTCTCAAACGGCATCAGCGATGGTGTGAATTCCATCCAGTTGGGAGTGGTTCTTCTGGACGAAAACGCAGAATTTGTATGGGATGAAGAATATAAAATGATCGCCACAAGTCCGGGCAACAAAGGACGTTATGATTTCACTCGAAATATTGACGGACAAAGCATTGCAGTATGGACAGAACCACGCGAAGGAACCTCAAGAGCCTATGCACAAAACATCATTGTAGAGGACGAAACAGTAGGTGTAAATGATTTAAATGCAAATGAAGTTTCAGTTTATCCAAATCCCACAACAGGAATTTTGAATATAGAATCTACCCAGAAAATTCATAAAATTGAAATATACAATTTAGCAGGAAAATTACTGCGACAAGAACAATCAACCGGAAAACTCAATCTTTCTGACCTGAACCAAGGAGTTTACCTCATCAGAATTTCCCCGGAAAAGGGAGCCTCTCTCACAAAAAAAATAATTCTCAAGTAAATTCGATTTGTTCAGAAACTTGTACCGGAAGTTAAGCTTCCGGTGCTTTTTTTATTTCATCAAAACTTTCTTGGCCAATACTTTTCCTTCCTTTGATTTGACTTTTATTATCAATACATTTTCAGGAGTGAAAACCCTTAATTCCTCTTGGTTTGAATTAAGATTTTGAACGCTTTTAATTAATTTTCCGGTCAAATCATACACTTCTATTTCAGCTAATTGAAATCCGTTCGATTGAATTAAAAAAGACCCTTTGTTTTTCTGATAAGCAACATTCCAGTTTGTCGTATTATTTTCTACATCTGATATACCTAAACCACAAGCTGCCAAAACGGCTTGCTCATCTGTACAATTTCCGGTGTTTCCTGAAATTTCACGTGGGTATTCTGTAGAATTCCAGCTTAAATATTCACAAATATTTGGGAAGTTGCAAGTTGATAAATTAGGATTATCATTGAATATTAATCCGATAGTTTCTCCTTCAGTAGAAATTACCATGTTCTGGATTCCTTCCAATGAGGTTAGTTGAGGGTTTTCGCTAATATATACATTGCCGCCTACATAATTTACGGAATTTAGTGAAGTAATATTTTCAAGGTTTTGGTTGTCTCCAATGATTATTCGAGAACCTATGTATTGCAGATTTTCCAATCCTCCTAATGTGGTCACATTAGTGCCTGCAATAAAGACTAATTCTCCAACCGAATTTAAACTACTTAAATTTGAGAATGAATACAAACTATCATTTTTACCAAAGTACAATCTTCCACTAATGGATTGTATATTGTCCAAGCCTTCCAAAGACTGTAAATTGTAATTGAAAGCAATTTGTAATTGTCCATTATTTAATTCTGAAATGTTCCCCAATTCACTTAAAGCTATTAATTGATTGTTATCTAATATGTTTAACCCACCAATTTCGATTAAATTATTTAAACCATTTAGGTTAGTTAATTGGGTTCCAAATATTCTAAGTTCCCCATCTACTGTAGTCATATTATTTAATCCGGAGATATCAGATATGTCATTGAAACCAGAATTAAATTCTCCAAATGTTAGAATTCCTGATATATTGGTACAATTGGGGTATGTGGAAACAAAATTATCTACATCAGCTTGAGACAGTAGCTGAACGTCTCCTTCAGGACATTGCGCATTTGATTTAGAAAATGTAAAAGAAAATAAAAGGGTTAAAAAGAATAAATTAAGTCTCATAGGGATAATTTTCGGCTAAAATATAAAAATTACTTCAATCGCTTCAATCCCTCCAAAATCTCTTCCAATCCATTGGTTTTGATTTCATAAACAGTGGCCAGTTGCATTCCCAATTTCCCTTGCGGAAAACCTTTCGAAGCAAACCATTCCAAATAAAAAACCGGTAAATCGCATAATTTCCTGCCTTTGTATTTTCCAAACGGCATTTCCTGCGTAACCAGTTCTTTCAGTATTTGCGGATTGGCTTCCATATACTTTGCTCTGCCCAATTACTTTTTATAACCCGAATAACCGTCCTTTAAATTCACCACATTTTTAAATCCGGCTTCCTGAAGTTTAGTACAGGCTTTAGCACTTCTGCCGCCCGAATGACAATACACATAATAAGTCTTGTCCCGATCCAAATCCTGAATCAAAGAATCAAATTCCTCCGAATTGAAATCAATATTCACCGCATTCGGAATGTTCCCTTCGTGGAATTCTTCCGGCGTCCTCACATCCAGTAAAACAACGTTTTCATCCGTAAAATCGATTTTCGAAACATCATTTACCGAACTGATTTCGCTCGTTTCATTTTTCGGCTGACAAGAAGCCAAAACCAAAAAAGAAGCTATCATTAAAAAAAGAGATTTCATAAACTTTTAATTTTTGTATAGTTATTTGATTGTATAATCTAAAAAGTATTAAGACAGAAGTATCAAGTATTAAGACGTAAGTGTTATCCGCCCCGGCGGACTACTGATGCAGAGTATTAAGACTTTTTTCTGTCCTACATCTTCTATTTTCTTTTCTCTAAGAATTATTTCCCATTAAAATTATTCATCGTATTATTCAATCCACTAAAGATAAAACTTAAAACCGCATCGGCCACAAAATTTAACCTTTCCGGCAGCTTTTCCACTTCTTCTTCACTCCATATGCCCAATACATAATCTACCTGCCGACCCTGCTCAAATTCATTACCCACCCCAAAACGCAATCTCGCATAATTCTGACTCTGCAATTTATTCTGAATGTCTTTCAACCCGTTATGTCCGCCGTCACTG
>JAEWHB010000028.1 GCA_023388015.1 Bacteroidota bacterium | reverse complement strand
GGTTGATTCGCAAATCAAAATGAATTTAAAACAAAACTAATAATTAACCCCGAACATTGAACTTTAAACATTAAACTTTATACTTTTGCAGGCTTATGGAAAACATCAAGCACATATTTTTCGATTTGGACAACACTCTTTGGGATTACAGAAGAAATGCCAAAATCACACTTGTCAAACTTTACGAAGAATTTCAGATAAAAGACACGCACGGCTATTCTTTTGACGATTTTTATCCGCATTATTACGAAAGCAATGAACAACTTTGGGCCGATTACCGTGACGGAAAAGTGACCAAAGAACAGCTTCGAAACCGTCGTTTCCCTGAAGCTTTTGCCAATATGGGAATTCCGAATGCAGATTTCGCCATGGAGTACGAACAAAGATTTGTGGATGAAGTCACCCAATCCAATTATGTGGTGGAAGGAACCGAAGAAATCCTCAAATACCTGCACGGAAAGTACCAATTGCACATCCTTTCCAACGGTTTTGAAGAAGTTACCCACCAGAAAATAAAGGGTTGTCTCATCAAAGACTATATGGAAACGATAACCACCGCCGAGGAGGCCGGCGCACCCAAACCGGATGCCCAAGCATTCATGACCGCTTTGGCCAAATCAGACGCAAAAGTGGAAAACTCTATTTACATTGGTGACGACTGGATTGCCGATATGATGGGCGCACACAGGCTCGGGATGAAAGCCATTTTCTTCAATCCCCTGAACGAAAATCACATGTGGGTAGAAGAAATTCCGGTGATCGATAAATTGATTGAACTGAAAAATTTCCTATAATTTTTGGGTGTATCCCTCCGCTAAAGCTGCGGGTCGGGCTCTCGGCACTCGCTTTTCTTTTTGTTGCTTCAAATTTTGAAAATTGCCTGAGGCGCTCGAAGCAACAAAAAGAAAGAGCTTAAACAAATGCCTCCATCCCTTACACGATTCTAGTATTAAGTACAAAGTATCAAGTATTAAGACTTTACAACACCCAACATATCTCATTACTTCCTCGCCCTGATCGCCATCACCAGTAAAACCGCAATCGGAATCAGCATTCCCAAAATATAAATCATATTCTGCTCGAACAGATATGGCGCAAAAATCAAAGGGAAAACCAAACCGACGATGGCTCCGCCCAAATGCGCTTCGTGTCCTATGTTGCCCAATTGTTTCTGAACACCGTAAACCGAATAGCCCAAATACAAAATCGCGAAAAGCCAGCCTTTGATCGGAAGTGCAAAAAACAAGTAAAGTTGTAAATCGGGATAAACCACAATCGAAGCAAATAAAATCCCCGAAACCCCGCCTGAAGCTCCAACCGCCGAATAATTCGGATTGTTTTTCTGAAAAAGCAAAGCCAGTAAATTTCCGCCGATGATCGCCAGCAAATAAAGCACTGCAAAAAGTACCGATCCCGTCGCTATATCATTGCCCATGCTACGGGCAAAAAATCCGATTACCACATTGGCAAAGAAAAACAGCGTCAGCATATTGAAAAGCAAATGCGTCATATCGACATGCAAAAAGCCGGATGTAAGTAAGCGGTCGTATTGTTTTCCGCGCGTGATCGCTTGCGGCTGGAATTTAAAACGGTCAAAAAGTGCGTAATTATTAAAAGCCCTCAGACTGAAAATTACGGTGACCGCTATGATGATGATGGTTATTAATGCCATTTAAATTTATTTATTGATTTTCTTCTTCCGGTTTTTCATTTTCTTCCGTACTTACAGGAATATCAAAAAGCAAAGCTTGTTCGCCCGATGAACCATCCAACTCATCGGAATCGATGCTTGGGATTTCTTCTTCTTCAGGTTCTTCAAGAGCCGGTTGCAGATTGATTTGTTTGATTTTATAAGTTGTCAACTGGTTTCCTTGCGCTTTGATACCTTTAACCGAAATAAATTCTTCCAAATTCATGGTTTCGGAATCACGTTCTACCCCTTTTATTTTGGCGAAAATCAAATCTACCACCGGAATTTTCTGTGTGGTAACCATTTCTACAAATGAATTCGAATTTTCTGAGAAAAAGAAAGGTTGCGAATTTAAAGTGTCTTCCAATAAAAATCTTTTAACAAAGTACCGTTCTTTATCGGCATCATAATAAATGCAGGTCAGCGGTTTGTTGGGATTCCATTTTTCGAGAATTAAAAGTTCGTTGTCATAACGGTTGCTTAAGTCAAAACTTGTGAGTTTGGCTTCGCCTTTATCATTGACTGTCAATATTTTATCCGTTCCTTTGAAAGCGCCCAAAAGTTCGCCTCGTCCGTCGGCATTCAGCCTTCTTACGGTGTCGTCAAACCAGATTTTACGCGGCGCCAGCGTGGAAACGCCTTCTTCTTTGAGTTCCACTTTTTTAACCGGATATTTGGTCACGAGATTTCCTTTGGAAGCACGCCCTTTTACGGCAAGTTCAGAAAAATCGACATCTATTTTCAGTTTTTTCAGTCGCTGGTTGGGTTTGAGCAAAACCTGAATTATTTCTGCTTCGCCGTTTGGATTGGCCGAAAAATAAAGTGTTTCTGAACCTTTGTTTCCATTGGTCAAATCATATTCGCGGTCTCTCGTAATTCCGGTGACGGCAAAACGTTTCATATAGGACGGACCATTTTTGCCGTCGCGGTAAATCATATTGTAAATGGTGCGTTTGTCGTTTTTCTGCCAAACGGCTATA
>JAEWHB010000214.1 GCA_023388015.1 Bacteroidota bacterium | reverse complement strand
CTAAATTGCAGCAGAATTTCATTATGCGGTTTTTAGCAATTATTTTTAGTATTCTGATTCTTTTTTCCTGCGCAAGACAAGGAACGCCAAGCGGTGGACCCAAAGACACCGAACCGCCTAAGTTTATTGGTGCAAATCCCGATACACTTTCGCTGAATGTCCCCACAAACCTCAAAGAAATAAAAATCGATTTCGATGAGTTCATTATTCTGAAAGATCCCAATCAGAATATTGTAGTTTCGCCGCCTTTGGGCAGCACTGCTACTTTTGCACCGGTTGGTTCAGCCAACCGCTCTGTCCGTATTCAGCTCAATGAACCTTTGCAGGAAAACACTACTTACAATATCAATTTCGGAAACGCCATTCAGGACAATAATGAAGGAAATAAACTCTCTTATTTCCAATATGTGTTCTCGACCGGAGATTATATTGATTCTCTGAAGATTTCGGGAAAAGCAAACATTCCCGGACTCAGAAAACAACCCGAAAACATGGTGGTAGCTTTGTTCAATATTGATTCCACTTATAATGACAGCATCGTTTTCCGGCAGAAACCTTTTTATGTTTCACGCCTCGATTCTGCCAAAAATTTTAACCTGAATTATCTGCGTCCCGGAAAATACCAAATGATTGCCTTTGATGATGAAGTTCAGAATATGCAGTTTGATCTGGGAAAGGAAAAATTCGGATTTATTGAAAATCATATAGAATTAACTGAGAATCAGGAAATAAACATTGAATTATTTAATCAGCTTCCACCTTATCGTGCCGACAGAGCTGAGCAAAAAGGATATGGTCATATCGTTTTTCGTTTCAACGGACAGCCAGAAGCAATTGAAATAGAACCGGTTGATTTTGAATTTACTACGTCCAAAATTTCTTATGAACCCAAAAGTGATTCCTTGAATTTCTGGTTCAATCCGGCGATAGATTCCATCGCCGAAAACTCTAAAAGAATTAATTTCGCAGTTAAACATTTGGAGCAGACCGATACGATTTCGGGGGTTTATTCCAACGGAAAGCAACATAAACTTTCTTTGGACAGAAAGTCCAAACTGGAAATTGCACCTTCAAGAAAGCTCAGATTCAAAGCTAATTATCCGGTTGTCTATCTGGATTCATCTCGGGTGACGGTTTTAAAAGACTCCCTTGAACTTCCTGTCCGACTGATTCCTGATTTGAAAGATGAAAACAGTTTTACGCTTGATTTTCCGGTTGAGCTCTCCTCCACTTATCGTGTGGAACTTCTGCCCGATGCCGTAACCGATTTCTTTGGCAAAACCAATGATACGATTCAATTTGACTTACGAACACGAACCCGAAACGATTTCGGGAATCTCAAACTCCGTTTGCAGAATAAACCGGAACATCCGTTTTGGATTCAATTATTGAATGATAAAGACGAAATTCTGGACGAACAATATACCACTGCAATAGAATTTGACTACAATCATCTCACAGCAGGAAATTATTATTTCAAAATTTTGGTGGACGAAAACGAAAACGGTTTTTGGGATACCGGAGATTTCCTTACCAAAAAACAACCCGAAAAGGCGTATGTTTATCCGTCTCTGATCAACGTCCGGGTTTTATGGGATCTGGATGAAACCTGGGTTTTGCCTACTAAACAGGAAGAGATTTTGATTGAAACAGATGAAAATGAAAAATCCCCTTCCGAAACAGAAGAGGATTTACCTTGATATTTTATTTCTGAATATTTTACTTATTCTACGGTTACAGACTTAGCCAGGTTCCGCGGTTGGTCCACGTTTCTGTCCAATTTAACTGCGATATAATAAGACAATAATTGCAATGGAATAGCTGCCAAAATCGGACTGAATTCTTCAGAAGAATTCGGGATTTCAATTACATGATCCGCAATTCTTCTCACTTCATTGTCACCTTTGTTGACCACTGCGATGATTTGTCCTTTTCTTGCTTTGATTTCCTGTGCATTGCTCACTACTTTTTCGTAATGACCGGTTTTAGTAGCGATAATCACCACCGGCATATTTTCGTCAATCAATGCAATCGGTCCGTGCTTCATTTCTGCCGCCGGATAACCCTCTGCATGGATATAGGAAATTTCTTTCAGCTTCAAAGCTCCTTCCAGCGCCGACGGGAAATTATAACCTCTTCCCAGATAAAGCGCATTCGGTGCGTCTTTGTAAATTTCTGAGATTTCGATTACTTTTTCAGCTGTTGATTCCAATGTTTCTTGTACCAATTCCGGAATTCCGTCCAATTCGCTGATGAGTGCATTGAATCTTTCATTGCTCAGGTTACCGTTGTGTTTTCCTAATTTGATAGCAATCAAAGAAAGAATCGTCAATTGAGCAGTAAAAGCTTTGGTAGATGCCACTCCGATTTCAGGTCCGGCATGCGTATAGGAGCCTGCGTCTGTGATTCTCGCAATCGAGGAACCTACCACGTTATTGATCCCATAGATGAAAGCGCCTTTTTCTTTGGCAAGTTTAAGCGCCGCAAGCGTATCGGCCGTTTCACCGGATTGGGAAATGGCAATTACAATGTCTTTTTTATTGATAATCGGATTTCTGTATCGGAATTCAGAAGCATATTCCACTTCTACCGGAATTCTCGCTAGGTCTTCGATTAAATATTCGGCTACCAGCCCGGCATGATAAGAAGTCCCGCACGCCACGATGATGATACGTTTGGCATTCAGGAAACGTTCCTGATGATCCCAGATTCCGGCCATTTTGATAATGCCTTCTTCCACCAAAAGACGTCCTCGCATTGTGTCACGGATGGATTTGGGCTGCTCATAAATTTCTTTCAGCATGAAATGCTCATAACCCCCTTTTTCGATTTCTTCCAGATTTAACTGAAGTTCTTGTACGGCATGCGTTACCGGAAGGTTATCTTTTATTTTTCTGATGTCAACATCTTTACCCAAAGTGACCGTCGCCATTTCGCCATCGTCCAGATAAACCGCTTCTTTGGTGAATTGAAGGAAAGGTGAAGCATCTGACGCAATGAAGAATTCGTTTTCACCAATCCCAATTGCCAGCGGACTTCCCAATCTTCCTACCACGATTTCATTCGGATTACTTTTCTCCAAAACCGCGATGGCATAAGCACCGATGACTTCATTCAAAGCATATCTTACCGCTTCGGTCAAGGTCAAATCTTCAGAATTTTTGAAATACTGAATCAGATTCACCAAAACTTCGGTATCTGTTTCGCTATGGAAAACAAAACCTTTCTGCATCAGTTCGGTTTTGATGGTATCGTAGTTTTCGATGATTCCGTTGTGAACCAAAACGATGTTACCGTCATTTGACAAATGCGGATGTGAATTCACATCGTTTGGCACACCATGTGTGGCCCAACGCGTATGTCCTACTCCGATGGTGGCTCCGTTATTCAGACTTCCTGACTTTTCTTCTAGGTCTGAAACTTTGCCTTTGGTTTTTACCAAACCAAAATCCTCATCTTCGATGATAACAAGCCCGGCACTGTCATACCCTCTGTATTCCAGTCTTTTCAACCCGTTTATGATAATGGGATAGGCTTCTCTGTGTCCAAGGTAACCAACTATTCCACACATAGTTTTAGATTATTTTTGAGTGTAATAAACTTTTAATCGCAATTTTTTATCCTGATTTTCGGAATTACTTCCGTGCAATACTACCCTGTAAGGGTTAAAAC
>JAEWHB010000210.1 GCA_023388015.1 Bacteroidota bacterium | reverse complement strand
TTTGAAAATCCTGTAACCAATAAACGGTTTTAATCCCGGAAACATCAAAGGCTTGTGCTTTGCTCAACTTTTCACCTTCCCAAACTGCTATGTGCTCATTGGTTTCTCTTAAAAAAAGAATTTCACGGTGTTTTTCTTCGTAAGCATCCGGAAAAATAACTAAAATACTTTCTTCCTGATCCACACCACTCAGATAAAAAATATCGCGATGCTGCGCAAAAGGAAGTGTACTGTCGGCACTAACCGGATAAATATCGTTGGAATTGAATACTGCTAATGATTTTGGCAGAAGTGCTTTTGAAAATTTAGCTCTGTTTTTTACAAATAACTGAGAAGGAATCTGTTCGTATTTTGTGGTCATAATTCTAATTTAATGCTAACAAATGTAAGAAAGAATGACTGAACGAAGTAAGGTTTATATAAAAAAGTAACTCCTCAATCTTACGAGTGAGGAGCTAACCTTAACCAACCTAAACCTATGAAAAAGCTATTAAGCTTTCATTTGTCAAATATAGAAATTCTTTTTAGAATAAAAAAACATTTATTTAAAATAAATTAAAATAAGATGATTTTTTCAAAATTACCGCTTAATTCTATCTTTAGTTGGTTGGATTATTTAATGATTTTTTTTGAAACTGAAGATGATTCGGTAATTATTTTAACTACATATACACCTTTATTTAATTGTTCTACATTGAGTTGGATTGATTTTTCTGATATTTTATAGGTTTGGATTAATTTTCCGGTCAGGTCATAGATTTCTATTTGTTTCAGGTTTTCATCTGATTGAATGTTTAAAATATCGCGAACCGGATTTGGGTAGATCTGCAAGGAGTTTTTGGAAATTTGATTTAAACCTAAATCTGTAAAATTGAATTTCAGAAACCAAATGTCTGCATCGCCTGCATTCTCCGTGAGGTCACCATCATTGGAATAACTGAAACCTGTAACGTAAATACTTTCTTCATTTTGAAAAATGGAATTGGCTTGTTCAGAAAGGCTCCCGCCATAATTTGACTGCCAGATCAAATCGCCGTCATCAGAAAGTTGAAACAACCATAGATCTGTTTCGCCTTTATTATTAGTCAAATCCCCATCTGAAGATTCTGAATTACCAGTAACCATATATCCGCCCTGACTCAGAGGAATTATGGAATAAGCATAATCATATTGCGCTCCGCCAAAGGTTTTGGACCAAATAATTTCTCCGTTTTGATCCAACTTCATAATCCAGGCATCTGAGCCACCGTCATTGTCAGTGATGTCATAGTCGGTGGATGAAGTATAGCCGGCAATTAAAAAATGGCCTGCGTTGTCTTGTGTAACTCCTTCGACGTGGTCTAGTTGAGTTCCTCCGTAAGTTTTGCTCCAGATTAAATTCCCGTCGCCATCAATTTCTGTCACCCACAAATCTGAAGAACCTTTCAGGTCAGAAATGTCACCATCATTGGAAAATGTATAACCGAAAGTTAAATAATTACCGTTCGATTTTTTTTGAATATTAGTAAAATAATCGTTTTTACTTCCTCCAAAAGTTTTTTCCCAAACTACTTCCTTTGCAGCATTGATTTTAAAAACAAATCCGTCCCGCATATAGTCCACATTATTTCTTTGGTCGCCTACAACTATAAATCCTCCGTCATCTGTTGGAATGGCAGAAAAACCGTTATCCACTTCAGAATCACCATAATTTTTGTTCCAAATAATGGAACCTTCAGCGTTAATTTCCAAAAGCCAGACATCACCAAGTCCGTAATTGCCGGCTACATCACCATTGTTTGAGGAAGAACCTCCAACGATTAAAAAACTGTCTTGATTCAAAAGAAGGACATCTCGAAAGTATTCGTTTCCGGTGCCGCCATAGGTTTTGCTCCAAATGATTTCGCCCGTAGGGTTTGTTTTCATTGCGAAAATTTCTGCGCCCCCATCGTTGTCAGTAAAATCTCCATTGTTGGAACCGGTGTTTCCAAAAATCAAAAAGTGTCCGTCAGCGAGACTGATGGTTTTAAACGCCATATCCGTTCCGCTTCCACCATAAATTTTGGACCAGTCTAGGTTGGGTGTCTGACTGATTGATAAAGTTGAAAAAAGGAGAAGTAAATAAGTAAAAGTTGTTTTCATTGATAATAATTTTAGTTTTAGTAAAATTATTTTTTAGAAAAGATTTCCTTATCTATGAAAACAGCAATTCAGCCAAAATCTATGAATTCCTATAGTTTTGAATTTTCATCTGGTTCACCTAGAAGGTTAAATTGAAGAGCTATCTTTACCAATCCTGCGGTATTTCTGGCGCCGGTTTTAATCATCATATTTCTTCGGTGAGTTTCAACGGTTCCAAATCCGATGAATAATTTATCGGCGATTTCCTGAGTGGTTAATTCTTCCAATATTAGTTTCAGAATTTCTTTCTCTCGTCTGGATAGTGTAGGGAAGGGGCTTTCAATTGATTTTTGTTTGTTGTGCTGCATGCTTTGAATGATGATTTCATTTGCACCTTCATCCAAATGTGTTTTTCCTTCAAAAACATTGTAAATAGCTTTGAGGATTTCATCTTTTCCCGCCGATTTCAACATATAACCTTTAGCTCCGTTTTGCAACATCAGCTTTATCATACTGCTTTCTCGGTGCATGGAGAGCGCGATTACTTTAGATTCAGGTAGGTCTTGGTTCAGAATTTTGCAGACTTCTATTCCATTAAGACCCGGCATGCTGATGTCCAGCAAAATGACATCGGGTTTTAACTTTTTGGCTTCGTCGATTCCTTTTTTTCCGTCTTGTGAAAAGCCTGTAAATTCAATGTTATCGGCTGAATCCAACATCAACTGAATTCCATTCTATAACTATTTTGTGATCGTCAATTATATAAACTTTTATCATGTCACAGGTATTTCGATGGTGATGGTTGTTCCTCTGCCCGGAATGGAATCGTACTCAATTTTTCCGTTCAGATAATCAATCCTATTTTGAATATTTTTTAATCCAATTCCTTTTAAGTCAATATTATTTTGGTCAAATCCTTTTCCGTCATCTTCAATGATGATATTGATTAATTTTTCAAATGTAAATAATTGGATCAAAACATTTTTGGCTTCTGAATGTTTGCGGATGTTGTGAATGATTTCCTGAACAATCCGATAAATTGTGATTTTGTAATTGTCTGATATAGAAAAGGGAATTTTCTCGATTTCAATATTTGTATTGATTTTCTCCTCATTTAAACTCGCTCCCAAATCGGTCAACGCATTTTCCAATCCGGAAATCTGAAGGCTTTGAGGCATCATATTGTGGGAAATTCTTCGAACCTCCAAACAGGCTTCATCAATTAAATAATCGGTTTTATGAAATATTTGTTTTTCCTTATCGGTGGAATTTTCTTTGGGAATTGTAGAGAAAATCGTTTTAATTGTTCCCAATAATCCACCCAAACCATCATGCAAATCTTGTGCAATACGCATTCTTTCATTTTCCTGGCCTTCCATCATGCTGTTCATCGCTACTAATTTATTTTCTTGGCTTAACTGTTTGATTTTTTGATGATTAATTTCTTCTTCTTTTTTGGCAATTGTTTTTTGATAGCTTAATTTTTTCCAGTAAAAAAATAGTATTGAAACCAGAAATAGAACAGCAAGGATAAATCCGGTCAAAAGTTGTTTTCTTTTGGAAGCTTCTTTTTCAATTTGTTCTTTGTTTTTTTGGTTTTGGTATTTCGCTTCCATTTCGTAAACAATCTCGTCACGTTGTTTTTCTTTTATTGTTTCATAAAGGGAGAGATAATCATTCTTGTACCGCAAAGCTTTTGGGAAATCTTTAATTTCTTCATAATGTTTGGAAAGTGCATACAATAAATTTGATTTTTCAACATCGGGAATATTCTTATTTACAGCGAGATGCATGTGATTTAGAATGAATTGGATATCATTTAAATCATTATTTTTCTTTTTGGCATCCAGAAGGTAGGGCAGGTTTACATAATAGCGTTTGTTGTCCGGTGTTTGTTCCACCGATTTTTCAAAATAGGATATAGCCTCCTTCAACTTTTGTTTTTCATTATAAATTTGTCCCAAATTGGCAAAGGTTTCATAATCATACTCCGGATTTGATTCAATCTCCAAACTTTCTTCAAAAAATTTTTGCGCAGTATCTAATTCATCTTTTTCCAAGAAAATTGTACCCATGCTTCGCAGACTGATTTTCTGTAAATTGGCGTCGTTATATTTTTTTGCCAACTGGAAAGCAATCTTAAAGTAATGTTCAGATTTAACGAAATCGCTTGTGGTATAGAACATTACGCCCAAGGCATGGTACAAGCTTCCCATGTAAGTAGGATCAGCGGTTTCACAAACTGCAATGGCTTGAAAAAAATATTGACTGGCTTTCTCATAATCATTTTCAACCCATTCATAATATACGCCCTTGGTTTCCAAAGCTACGACTTCACCAAATGGATAATTGTTTTCTTTCGAAATCTGAAATGACCTATCGGCATACAAAAGTGCGCTGTCACTGTATTGTTCGATGTATCTCCAGGCAATGTCGGCATATCGTTGCGCGGCTTCTTCCACTTGTCCGGACTTTATCAATAAGGGTGTAAGTTCTTCATTTATAACTCTATGAGCATGTGTGGACCTATCTTTTTTTAAAAAATAACGAAATTCTTCAATGGCATCTTTTTCAGAATGCGAATTAATCTTTTTAATCAAATTTCGATATTTTATCTCCTTTTCTTTGGATGAAGTAGTTTGAGAGATTTCTACTACAATCAGATCTAAATGAGTGAAATCCTGAGCAAAAAGAAAAAAAGGGATCACTATCCAGATGACTGAAATCCCTTTAGTTATTAATGATTTACAAATTTTTTATCCATGTAGAGAGTTTTGCAGATCATTAAATTTAATGAAAATTGATTTATTTCGTTTTCATATCGATTTTTAAAGTGAAATCTCCTTCGCTAAGTCCTTCTGCGCCCACCACACCAATAACCACTCTATACGGACTGTTGATAGCAATCAAATCCGTTACAGTTCTGGTGTGGTCTTGAATCTTTCCTTTCTTTTTATAATCCCATTTGTGATCTGCCTCACTCTGATAGAACTGGGTAAATTTGGAACCAAATCCGTTTTTTCAACTGCCATTTCGTAAGCATAAATACTGAAATTGGCATTTTTATCAGTGGGAATAACTGTTACAGTCATTTCAGAATGAGTCGGAATTATTCCGGTGTAAAATATATGTTTTCCTGTGAATTTTCTTTTTTGAGTTTCTGGAAAACAAGCGTTTGAGCTATTCCATGCCCATGAAAGGTCATTCAAAACGATGCCTTCAGAAAGATTACCTGAATAGGAAACCGAACCGTTCGGCACAGGTTCTATGGTATACACTTTTGCTTCCTGTGCAAAGGATAATTTAAATAGAAATAATACTATAAAAGTAAAATACAAGTTTTTCATAATGATGGTTTTAAGGAGTTTTTATTTTAATATGAGGGAGCATTTCAGCAAATTCTTTTAATCTGTCTTCATTTGTATGATTGAACAATGCCAAGAAATAATACATTTTTTTGTCGGACTGAATCATGGTTGCATGAAATTGGATTGGAAGAATTCCTTCGTTTTCGGGTATAAAAAGTCCTTGACTTTGGAAAGCTTCCCATCCAAACTCATCGGAAACATTCCTGTCTTGTTTGGTATCAACTTTGGCCCTCAGTGATTGAGCCATGGCTTGAACAGATTTGTTAACACCGGCTTCTAAATCAGGTTTCTGTTCAGATTTTATGATGAAATGCGAGAAAGAAATCAATTCGTCTGCAGGCGAATCCATTAAAAAGACTTCTTTGTAAATATAATTTTCAGCTTCGAAGGGAGTCATTTCTGACAGACCATCGTCCTTTTTCCAAACTTTTTCTGAAGGAAATGAAATTTCTGTATTGCCGATTTTTTGATAGGTAACAACTTGTTTTGTCGGAATTTGAGGTAAAGAAACCTCAGTGTCTTTTTGAGAACAACCTGCGGTAGCAATCAGTAAAATAAATGATAAGTAGAGAACCTGAGCTTTCATATTTATAGTTTGATAATGACGAAATTACAATTCGAAACTACTCAATCTATCTATGAAAACAATTAACTGTAAAAAATCTATGAATTCATATAGAATTTACATTTTCTCCGGCGAATCGATTCCCAACAATTCCAAAGAATTGGAAATGGCATTAGAAACCCACTGGCAAAGCCACAAACGATAGTTTTTTAGATTTTCTTCTTCTGCTTTTAAAACCGAATGATTCTGATAAAAAGAATTGAATAATTTCACCAAATCATAAACATAATTTGCAACCAAGGCCGGACTTAAATCTTCAGCCGCCTTTTGAATCGTTTCTTCGAAATTATACAAATGACGAATGATTTCGGTTTCTGCTTCATTGATTTCAATGGCATTCAAATCAAATTCAGCCGGACTTTCTTTTCGCAAAATGGACTGAATCCGCGCGTAAGTATATTGAATAAATGGTCCGGTATTTCCGTTAAAATCCACACTTTCTTTCGGGTCAAACAAAATTCCTTTTTTCGGATCAACTTTTAAAATGTAATATTTCAAAGCGCCCATTCCGATGATTTCGTACAAACTGTCTTTTTCTTCTTCCGAGTAACCGTCCAGTTTGCCCAATTCCGACGAAATTTCTTTGGCCGTCTGGAACATGTCTTCCATCAATTCGTCGGCATCCACAACGGTTCCCTCGCGGGATTTCATTTTTCCGTCAGGAAGATTGACCATTCCGTACGACAAATGTTCTAAAGAATCGGCCCATTTGTAGCCTAAATTTTTCAGAATTAAAAACAATACTTTGAAGTGGTAATCCTGCTCATTTCCAACCACATAAATCAATTTGTCAATATCAAAAGTTTCAAATCTTTCAACTGCGGTTCCCAAATCCTGGGTCATGTAAACCGATGTGCCGTCAGAACGCAAAACCAGTTTTTCATCCAATCCGTCAGCGGTTAAATCAATCCAAACCGAACCGTCTTCTTTCCGATAAAAAACATCGGAATCCAATCCTTTTTGAGTCAAATCTTTACCTAATAAATACGTATTGCTTTCGTACTGATAATGGTCAAAATCGACGCCCAATCTTTTGTAAGTTTCTCCAAAACCTTCATAAACCCAACCGTTCATTTTCGCCCAGAGATTTCGGATTTCTTCATCTCCGGCTTCCCATTTTATCAGCATTTCTTGTGCTTCTTGTAAAATTGGAATTAATGAAGTAAAATTCTTTTCTACAATGGACTCGATTTTTTTAGTTTTGGATTGTTCAATATTTGGTGTATTTGGATTAAATACAGCGTTAAACTCATTTCTTAAGGTTTCACCTTTTTCATTTAAATCTGCTGTTATATAATCAATATCTCTTGGTAACTCAATGTGAATATTCTCACTTTCTAAATAGTCTTTAATACTTTTTCCAATTGCATTTTGTTGTTCATTTTCGACTAAAGGAATATTATTTAAATGATTAACCAAATTTTCAAAATATAATTCACTTGAATTTCTAATGGTATTCTCCAATTGTTTTTTTAACTCCTTATCAAATTCCACATAATATTTCCCCACCAAATGATCGCCTTTCATTCCGGAACTTTCAGGTGTTTCGCCATTTCCGAACTTTTCCCAGGCAATCATCGATTTACAAATATGAATTCCGCGGTCGTTGATGATCTGGATTTTCTGAACTTTATGTCCGGCTGCTTTAAAAATATTAGCGACCGAATACCCCAAAAGATTGTTTCGGATGTGCCCTAAATGAATGGGTTTATTGGTGTTGGGTGAAGAATATTCAACCATTACCGATTTCGCTTCGGGATGATTTTCTGTAAAACCAAATTTCGCTTTTGAAGCGTTTTCTTTCAGATTATTTAGCCAGAATTCGCTTGGAAAACTTAAATTCAAAAAGCCTTTCACGACATTAAATCCTGAAATCAGATTTTTTGATAAAAGTGCATTTCCGATTTCATTTCCCAGCGCTTCAGGATTTTTTTTCAGCTCTTTGATCAAAGGAAAAGTGACCAAAGTATATTGGCCTTCAAATTCTTTACGGGTATTTTGAATCTCAAGCCGCTCCGGACTATAATTATAAAGTTCGTTTATAGTTTGGGAGAGGATTTCAGTTGTTTTTTGCTTAAGATTCATTTTATGAAATTTTGATTTGTGTCCTTTGTAAAAAAACTTAGTGTCCTTTGTGTTTAAAGTTTATTAACCACAAAGTTCACAAAGAAAAGCGCAAAGTTCACAAAGATTTTTATCAATTATTTGCAATTGTGGTGAAAACGTTTTGAACGTCGTCATCTTCTTCGATTTTTTCCAGTAATTTGTCCAAATCGGCTTGTTGTTCTTCAGTTAATTCTTTGGTAACTTGTGGAATTCGGTCAAATCCACTTGAAATGATTTCAATATTATTTTCTTCGAAATACTTCTGAAGCTGTCCGAAACTTTCAAATGGCGCATAAACCACGACGTTTCCTTCTTCCTCAAACATTTCTTCTGCACCATAATCAATCAGTTCCAGTTCCAGTTCTTCAATGTCCAGACCTTCACCTTTCACGGTAAAGTTACAGATATGGTCAAACATAAATTCCACCGAACCTTGTGTGCCCAATTGTCCGTTACATTTGTTGAAATAACTGCGGATGTTGGCAACTGTACGGTTATTATTATCGGTCGCAGTTTCAATTAATACCGCAATTCCATGCATGCCGTAACCTTCAAACAAAACTTCTTTGAAGTTAGCCGTGTCTTTATCGGATGCTTTTTTGATGGCGCGTTCTACGTTTTCCTTCGGCATATTGGCAGCCTTGGCGTTCTGAATGACCGCTCTCAATCTGGAGTTAGCTTCCGGATTGGGACCGCCTTCTTTTACCGCCATTACGATGTCTTTGCCTAGTCGAGTAAAAGTTTTGGACATCGTGGCCCAACGTTTCATTTTTCTGCCCTTTCTGAATTCAAACGCTCTTCCCATAAGTTCAATTTTTGAGTGGCAAAATTAAGGATTTTTGAGTATTCTTCTAAAAGCCTGTTTTAAAATTTATATTTTAGAATTGTAATAGTGTATTTTTAGCCGAAACAAGGCAATTTTTGTAGTCGAAATCGGGTATGTTCGGCGAAAAAATTAACGATGTTGCAGGCAAAAAGACGCATAACAAAATAATTAGATGAAATTTAAACTGGCTTTAAGGTATTAAAGAAAAACCTTCAAGGTTTTTAAGCACCTGAAGGTTATTTTATCAATTGATTAACTTTCAATTATTTCAAATAAGTTTCCAAAAACTGATCTTGTTCCCAAAGCAAATGCAAAATATTTTCTTTGGCTACGTAACCGTGACTTTCCTTGGGTAAAATGACCATCCGAACCGGTGCGCCCAATCCTTTCAAAGCCTGGAAATATCTTTCGGTTTGCAAAGTGAAAGTTCCCGGATTATTATCCGTTTCGCCGTGTGTCAAAAGCATCGGCGTTTTCATTTTTTCTGCATTCATGAAGGGGGACATCCGGTTGTAAACTTCCGGCGCTTCCCAATAATTCCTTTGTTCTCTTTGGAAACCAAACGGCGTCAACGTACGATTGTAAGCACCGCTTCGGGCAATTCCACAAGCAAATAAATCGGAATGTGTCAAAAGATTAGCTGTCATAAAAGCGCCATAAGAATGTCCGCCAACACCCACTCTTTTTCGGTCAATGTAGCCCAATTTATCTACGGCATCGATTGCTGCTTCAGCATTCCAGATCAATTGTTCTACAAATGTATCATTGGGTTCGGTATCTCCTTCACCAATGATAGGGAAAGCGGCATCATCCAAAACGGCGTAGCCGCGCGTTACCCAATACACAAAACTTCCATAATAAGGAAACGTAAATTCATTGGGATTGTGACTGGATTGCCCCGCACTGTTTTTGTCTTTGTATTCAGACGGATAAGCCCAGATTAATAAAGGCAGTTTTTCTTTTTTATCATATCCGGCAGGTAAATAAAGCGTTCCTGATAGTTCAACGCCATCTTTTCTTTGGTATTTAATTACTTCTTTGTGAACATCTTTGATGCTTTCAAACGGATTTTTAAAGTCCGTCAGCTGAGTGATGCTTTCTTTACGATTTAGATTTCGGAAATAATAATTCGGATAGTCCGTTGCCGACTCAATTCTGACCAAAGCAGTTCCTTTTTTGAAATCCGTAATCGTGAAAATATTTTCTATTTTGTCTTTGTAAGTGGACTGATACCAACGAGTGGTTTTTAAAGTTTTCAAATCCAATTTGTCAATGAACGGAAATTGCCCTTCGGGTGTATATCCCTCACCAATCAGATAAGCAGTACTTCCGTCAATGGCCAGAACATAACGATCAAATTCGTTTTTACGGGTTTCAAAATTGCCCGGATCACTGTAAATATCCTGATAATTACGATCTGAAATTAATTTGGACTGAGCACCGGGTTGAGAAGGATTGAGCAGATAGGTTCTTCGACTTCTGGTATCGTACCATTGATCCATTAAAATGGCATAATTTTCATTTCCCCATTGAATTCCCGCAAAACGCTGTACGGTTTTGGTAAGCAATTCCGGAGCAGAATCAAAAGGCGCTTTCCATGTATAAACCGCATCCCGGAATTCGACTTCTTTGGCTGGGTCGCCTTCGTCAAGCGCTTCTACATAAACTAAAGTCGAAGCAATGTCGGATCGCCAATACATCGATCTTTTTCCCTGACGAACGGCCATAAATCCTTTGGGCATTATTTCCGCCAGATCCAGTTGATTTACTTGTTTTACAAGATTTCCTTCCGATGTATAAACAGTTTGTTCAGAAGGAAAACGGCTCAATGGAACCAAATAAGAAAAGGGTTTTTGAATGGTCGAAATCATCACATATTTACCATCGGGAGAGAAACTGATGTTTCGGTACATACCCTTGTCTTTAAAAAGTTTCACATCTCCATTTAAATTGACTTTGTAAATCTGAGTCGTTGTAATTTGTTCGAAATTATATTCATCGGTTTTATTTTTCAATAAATCCTGATAAGTTCTGTTTTGGGAAACCGATCCGTCCGAATTTGAAACAATCGGTCCTTCGGGCAATTCCTTTTCGGGGTCGATTAATTTCAAATTATCCTGAACGGTTATAACCAAAAGATTTTGATTGTCATTGAACCAAGTAATTGGATTTCCGAGGTTCGCATTCAGTGGTTGGGTTGAAATTTTCTTTGCTGTAGCTGATTTTATATCTAAAACCCAAAGTTCCAAACCATTTTTACCGGTATTTGTAAAGGCGATTTTGGACTCGTCAGGCGACCAGGTCAGATAGGCAATCCTTGGATTTTCGGGAAGTCCTTTGACTTGAATTTCATTTTTATCACTAATTTTTCGAACTTTCAGATTGTTCAAATAAGTAATTGTACTCGAAATATGATGATCGGGATTGATGCGAAGTCCGCCCAAACGCAATTCTTCCTGATTCAAATCATCAAGGGATTTATAAGTATTTCGATAAGTTAAAATCATATAATTTTTATCTGAATCCATCAAAACATTGGGTGCACGTTCATATTCAACCAAATCCAAAATTTCTTTGGGTGGTTTCTGAAAACTGATGTTTTCCTGTGCAAAAAGACTAAAACTGAATAGAAAGGAAGCAGTAAAAAATAAAATGCGTCGGGTCATAC
>JAEWHB010000223.1 GCA_023388015.1 Bacteroidota bacterium | reverse complement strand
CCATCAGTGAAAGCGCAAAAATGGAAGGCCACATAATGCTACACGCAAGTCCGCCGGCCAGAAACGCATAAATCGCAGTCGTTCCTTCGGTCATCAGTCCAACAATCATAGCGGCAACCCCGAAAATTCCGAAAATCATCAAAGTTATCGCAGGACGGTCTTTGCTTATGAAGAACATTATGATTTGAATAAATACACAGAAAACATAGTAATAAAGCGGCGTCATGTCTTTTCCGGCCAATATATTTACGATGATAATCACAGAAAAAGCAAGCAATGGCATAACAATCAGCAACATATTTTTCTTCATGCCCATCAGATTAAATGCTGAAATAGCGCCAGCCCAGCGACCAATCATCAAACTTCCCCAATACATGGAAATATAAGGTGCTATGTCCGATGAACTATGTCCGCCGAATTCCGGCTGTTGCAAAAGATCGCCCAGATTACTTCCGATTGCGACCTCAACGCCCACATAAATAAAAATCGCAATCATTCCCAGAATCAATTGCGGATATTGCATCGCGCCCCAACCCTTAGAATTTCTTCTCGCCTGAACACCTGCAAAGGAAAGTCCGCCCAAAACAACCAACAATGCGCCACCCAGCCACATCATTCTTTTTTGTTCCAAGGGATGTTTTATTTCTTCAATTTCTGACTGATATTGCACAATCAATGTTGGGTCAGATGTAGATTTTATTTCGGATTGTAAAGATTCTATTTTTAAAGATTCTTCGCTTTTATAACTGCTAAAAACCGGTCCGAACATGGCGCCCAATAAGATTGTCATCACCACCAAAGTCCGAATTGCTTTATTGGCTTTTTCAATTGGTTCGTCAGAAATTCCTGCAGGTACTTTTTTCGAAAAGAAAAACAATGCAGCTGCGGCTATGAACAATAATCCGACTCCTGCATAGAGGTAAACGACTTTGTTAAGCGGCAAACTGGCAATGTCTTGGTCGGAAACCGAAGCTGTGGTTCCAAACAATGCAAAAGCCACAATCAGAGGACCGATGGTGGTTCCAAAGGAATTGATTCCACCTCCCAAATTTACACGACTCGCTCCTGTTTTGGGATTTCCCAACAAAATTGCAAAGGGATTTGCAGCTGTCTGCTGAAGTGAAAATCCAAGCGCCACAATGAACAACCCCATCAGCATTCCGGCGTAAGTATTCACTTCTACAGCCACAATCATCGCACCCGCTCCAAGTGCTGAAAACAGCAAACCATACACAATACTTTTTTTATAACCCCATTTTCCAACCAGATCTTTTCCGGAAACCGAACTGAAAATAAACAACAGCAATGCCCCTACGTAATAAGCCGTATAAAACGCAAAATCCACCAATTGCGACTGAAATTGGTCAAGATGAAAATAATGCTTACAGAAAGGAATGAAAATACTGTTTCCTGCTGCGATAAAGCCCCAAAAGAAAAATACAACTATTAGCGTATAAAGCGCAGGATAGTTCGTTTTGATCTGATTTGAATCCATAAAATCTTACTGTGTTTAATTAAGTTTTGAAAAAACTCTGAAAAGGTAAATAAATTCAGCGAAACAAAAGAAAGCATTTAGCCTTAATTAGAATTAGTTTAAATTAGAATTATGCCAGTCATTCTAACAAAAATCACTTTGCCTTTGGCTTAATTTCCTAATCCTTAACCTATTTTTGTAAGTCAAACAGGAATGATCAAATGACGAAAATCGAAAAACTTTTTTTCTCTACCCGCACCATGACCGTATTATTATTTTTATACGCAATCGCGATGGCTGTGGCCACTTTCATAGAGAATGATTACGACACTCCCACCGCTAAAGCACTGATTTATGAAGCCAAGTGGTTTGAGATATTGATGCTGTGGCTGATTATTTTATTCATCGGAAATATCAAACGTTACCGATTACTAAGACGGGAAAAATGGCCGGTTCTGATTTTTCACTTGTCATTTGTCTTTATTTTCATCGGTGGAGCCATTACGCGTTACATCAGTTTTGAAGGACAAATGCCAATCAGAGAAGGTGAAACTACAAACGAAATCATTTCTGACAGAACTTATTTCAAACTCGAAATCAACGATAAGGAAAGAGCTTTGCGCTACGACAAAAATACTTACATGATGTCGCATTTCAATGCGAAAGATACGCCATGGCCGTTCAAGAGAACTTATGAAAAAGAGTATGCATTTGGTGATAAAACCGTAACACTGAAAACAATAGATTATATTCCGCTGGCAAAAGATTCCATCCAGAAAACCGATTCCGGAAAGAAAATGCTTGAAGTCGTGACCATGGGACAGGAAGGCCGCGAATCGGAATTCATCGGCGAAGGCGAAATCAAAAACATCGGAGGAACTATGGTGAGCTACAATAATCCGATTGAAGGCTCGGTTCAGCTTGTGGAACAAGATGGTAAACTTATGATTAATTCGCCTTTCAGCGGACAATACATGACCATGACCGGCCAACAAGTCGGTGTGGTTACGGATTCAGCCCTGCTGGCCGAACAATCGGGAACCATTGAAATCAATCAGCCTCAAATGCTGAATTATCGGACGCTTTACACCATCAACAACACCAATCTGATTATTCCGCAACCTGCTTTTAACGGAAAAGTGGTTTATTACAAAGGCGACAAAACCAATGCAATGGACAAGGAACTTGCGGGCGCAATCATTGTTGAACTAAGTTCAGGAGCAGAAAAAGACACCCTGACTATCATTGGCGGACGAGGCATTACTTCCTTTAGTAAAAACACAAATATCAACGGACTCGGGATTTCGGTAGGTTTTGGTTCAAAAATCATTCATACGCCGTTCTCCATTCGTTGTGACGACTTTATTCTCGACCGATATCCCGGTTCTTCTAATCCTTCGTCTTACGAAAGTGAAATTACCGTGATCGACAAAGGAGAAGAAACGCCACACCATATTTATATGAACAATGTGATGGATTACCGCGGTTATCGATTCTTCCAATCGAGTTATTTCCCGGACGAAGGCGGAACTATCCTTTCTGTAAACGCTGACTGGTGGGGAACCAATATTACGTATGTCGGGTATTTCTTATTGTTCTTCGGACTTTTTGCAACGCTTTTCTGGAAAGGAACACATTTCTGGAAGTTGAACAAACAACTGACTGATCTTCACAAAAAAACCTTGATTCTGCTTCCGTTTTTATTTTTATTCGGATTGGGAACTGCACAAGATTCAGCTCAAACACATGACCATCAAGAGGTTGCAGACTCGATTCCCGCAGACCACAAAGAAGTTCAGGCTTCTAGCCAATTTGTAAATCCAAATCAATTGGGAAAACAATTTCAAATCGATCCGGTTCATGCAGAAAAATTCGGGCATTTGTTGGTGCAGGATTTCGAAGGACGAATTAAACCGATGAATACCCATACGTTGGAATTACTTCGAAAAATTCATAAAAAAGACAAATACGGTGATATTTCATCTGACCAATGGTTTCTGTCGATGCAAATCGACCCGACTTCCTGGGGAGATGCTCATATCATAAAAGTCGCTTCCAAAGGGGGTGATGAACTTTTGGCCGAAACCCAAGCCGATGCCGACGGATATACTTCGTATATGAAATTGGTAGATCCGCACACGGGTCAATACAAACTCGAAAAACAATACAATGCAGCATTCAGCAAGCGCGCTGCAGATCAGTCTAATTATGACAAAGAAATCATCAATATCACAGAGCGATTCAACGTTTTCAGTAATATCGTTTACGGTTATTATACCAAAATAATTCCTATCCAAAATGACCCGGGCGAATCTTGGACTTCATGGATTTACAGCACCGAAGAAAGTCCGGTCGAAATTAATAAAGTGGCGTATGATTTTATAACCAATTATTACAATGACCTGAAATCCGGCTTCCAGACAGGCGACTGGAGCAAAGCCGACAATTCTCTTCAGGCCATCACCGATTATCAGCACGAATGGGGAAAAAACGTAATTCCATCCGATGCCAAAGTCAATTTAGAAGTACTTTACAACAAAGTCAATATTTTCTTGTGGCTGATGATTGTTTACAGTATGCTCGGCGGAATTCTGATTTTCTTGGCTTTCATCGAAGTATTTTCAACCGAAAACCGTTTGGGGAAAATCTTTCATAAAATCACGCTTTTCTTTTTGGGATTGTTAATGGCGGCTTTCGTCGTTCACATGCTGGGATTGGCAGCTCGATGGTATTTGTCGGGACATGCGCCTTGGAGTAACGGATACGAAGCCATTGTATTTATTTCCTCAATCGGCGTACTCGCCGGACTGATTTTATACCGTAACCGAAATGCCTTTATTCCGGCTGCAGGTGCGATCGTAGCTATGATTATGATGGGATTTGCACACGGAGGCGGATTACTCGATCCACAAATCACACCTTTGGTTCCGGTACTTAAATCTTATTGGCTGATGGTTCACGTGGGAATCATTACTTCAAGTTATGGATTCTTCGGACTATCGGCTGTAATCGGAGTAATTTCCCTGATTTTGCTTTGTTTCAAACCCACGCCAAAAATCAAAAAATCCATTCAGGAAATTACCATCGTCAGCGAAATGGCAACTACAATCGGACTTTTTGCACTAACCGTAGGAACTTTCCTCGGTGGAATGTGGGCCAACGAAAGCTGGGGACGTTATTGGAGCTGGGACCCGAAAGAAACTTGGGCATTCATTTCGGTGATTGTTTATGCCATTGTCCTGCATTTAAGACTCGTTCCCGGATTACGCGGAAAATGGGCATTCAACATGGCAAGTATGTGGGCAATTTGGTCGATCATTATGACTTATTTCGGGGTGAATTATTACCTGTCCGGACTTCACTCCTACGCTGCCGGTGACCCGATTCCGGTTCCGACCTGGATTTATGTTACAGCGATAGTTATGTTTTTACTTTCATTAATTTCGTATTTTAGAGACAGGAAATTTCAAAAGAAAAGAAATTTCAAAACTTTAGAAAAATGAAATATTTAAGTCTA
>JAEWHB010000181.1 GCA_023388015.1 Bacteroidota bacterium | reverse complement strand
ATCCCCAAGATATTTTGATCGAATTTACCCAGGACAAAATCGATTTGTTGAATCCTTTGTCAATAGGTGATGAAGTGAAAATTTCAATCAACATCAGAGGAAGAGAATGGATCAACCCGGAAGGAGTGGCTAAATATTTCAATAGTATTTCGGGATGGAGAATAGAAAAAGCAGGCGGAGATGCACCTTCCATGAATCAATATGCAGAACTGCCTCCGGTAACAAATGATTATTCTGATTCAAAAGAACCGGACGATCTGCCTTTCTAAATGGATATTTTCCGGCAATTAGAAAATCATCACAGCAAAGAAAATTCGCTTGAAATCATAAATTTCATCGGAAAAGATGAAAAAAGATTTGAGGAATTGATGAATTGCTTTTTTATGGAAACAAAAGACTATCGTGTGCCGCAAAGAGCGGCACACACTGTTTCTATGAGTTTTGACAAACATCCGGAACTCATCACTCCTTACATCAATCAGCTGATTGAACATTTATACAAAACCGATTTAAGAAGTCCTTTGAAGCGTAATATTCTTCGGATTTTACAATTCTGTGAAATTCCGGAAGAAGAAAGAGGCGGTGTTTATGACCGTGTTTTTGAACTTCTGATGAATCCAGCGGAAGATATTGCGGTGCGTGCTTTTGCAGCAACGGTTTTGTACAATATCACGGAGTATTACCCCGAACTAAAACCCGAACTGAAATCCGCAGTTGAATTTGTTTTGGAGGAACCCGGATGCTCGCCCGGCGTCCGTTCAAGAGGCAAAAAAGTTTGGACTAATTTGCAAAAAGACTTGTCGGAAAACGAGAAAACAAGCGAAACGAATTAATTTTTATAAATTGCAGCGATTTACTACTTTAACATCACCTTCCGGGTTTTGGCATTGACTTTGTAAATCAAGAAATTATGTAAATCAAAGCGTATGAAAAATTTAAAATTGATAATGTTGCTGTTTACCATCGGACTTTGCGGTTTTGCTTTTTCCCAGGATTTTCACGCTTCCACTACCAAAGTGGAATTTGAAAACGGGACATTGAAGTTGACCGCCAAATTTTTTACTTCCGATTTGGAAAAAGCAGTAGGCGCAAGTGTAAATTCTAAAGACAGTTTTGACAGCAAAGCCAGATCCTATGCCAATTCCAACCTTGTAGTGCGTATAAACGGAAACGCAGTTCCGCTGACTTATGTGGGCTCACAAACCAACGATAAATCGACCAGATTATATCTGAAAGCGGATAATATAAAGGATATCAAGGAAATAGAAATTAAAAATGCCATGTTGATTAGTTCTTTTTCCGACCAACAAAACTTGGTGACATTTGATGTAAACGGCGTACGGAAAAGTTTCACAGCCAAAAAGGGTAACGAAACCGGAAAAGTAAACTTTTAAGAATTTATACTTACAAAGAATCTAGTCTCGCCAAAGGGTGGGACTTTTTTATTGTCCGTTGAATCCGATTTGGGATAAATCTTTCCAAAAATTCGGATAAGATTTCTCTACCACTTCGGGGTTCTCAATTTCAATATTCCGGATCAAAGCCAATGGCGCAAAACTCATGGCCATACGGTGGTCGTTATAAGTTTTGATTTTTGGGGTTTCATTGGTTTCGGAAAAACCTATTATTTCCAAAGAATCATTTGTTACTAAAGTTTCTGCTCCCAACTTTTGAAGTTCATTCTGAAGAGCAATTAAACGGTCGGTTTCTTTTACTTTCAAAGTTCCCAAACCAGTTAATCTGCATTTGATTTTTAGTCCTGCACAGGTTGCAGCAATGGTTTGAGCGATGTCGGGCGTGGCATTCAAATCCAATTCGATTAAATCAAAATCAGATTGATTCTTTTTTGTAATAATGATTTTATTTCCTTCGAATTTGGTTTCAACTCCGAAATATTTCCCGTAAATATTTCTGACTTGCGCATCGCCTTGCCAACTGTCTTCAAAGAAAGAATTCAATTTGATTTCATCCTGATTGGACAAAGCCGCAACCGAATAAAAATAGGAAGCCGAACTCCAATCCGACTCTATGATCCATTCCTGTTTTGGGATTTCTGAAACAGCCGGAATTTCAATTATATTTTGGTTTCTTTTTGCATCAATTCCGGATTTTTTGAGCATAGAAAGGCTCATTTCCAAGTAAGGAACTGAAGTTATTTTCCCGTTAAGCTGGATTTTCAACCCGTTTGGGAGTTTGGGCGCAATCAACATCAAAGCGGTGATAAACTGACTGCTGACGTTGGCATTTAGTTCGACAAAATTCTTTTCTAATTTTCGTCCCGCTATTTTCAAGGGCGGAAATCCTTCTTTTTCCAGATAATTAATTTCGGCTCCCAAACTACACAAAGCATCTACTAAAATACCAATCGGACGTTGTTTCATTCTTTCCGATCCTGTCAGAATAGTTTCTTTGCCGTCCTGAATAGAGAAATAAGCAGTTAGAAACCGCATAGCGGTCCCGGCGTGGTGAATGTCTATTTCGGAAGAATGATTGTTCAAAGCTTTTTGCAGAAGTTGTGTATCTTCTGAATCGGAAAGGTTTTGCATTTGAATCGGATTCTCAAACAAGGAATTCAGTACCAAAAGCCGGTTACTTTCGCTTTTTGAACCGCCGATTGAAATTTCACCTGAAATATTCGGACTGACTTTGTTTAGAAATATAGATTTACCCATCAGTTTTCTTGCGATTATTTCAGCTTTTCATTGTTTTGATGACGGTCATGATCGCGTTCCGTTTTGATATTTAGTTTTTTATAAAAGGCCGAATCCAAATCCACACCTGTTTGATTGGCAAGACAAAGCACTACAAAAAGCACATCGGCAAGTTCTTCTCCCAAATCTTTGTGTTTATCGGACTCTTTTTCAGACTGTTCCCCATAGCGACGGGCAATAATCCGTGCGACTTCGCCTACTTCTTCTGTGAGTTGTGCCATATTGGTCAGTTCATTGAAATAACGAACGCCATGGTTCTGAATCCAGTTGTCAACGTCTTTTTGTAGTACTTTGATGCTCATTTTTTTAGTTTATGCTTTCAAAATTGAAATCTAATCTACGTCTTTTCAAGTAATATTTTAGTATTGTCTAATGACGAAATTTTTCGTACAAATTCAACATAATCATTGAATTTCTCTTTTGGATAAGTACCGTCTTTAACCATCAGTCTTCGACTTATTTTAAGCATTC
>JAEWHB010000093.1 GCA_023388015.1 Bacteroidota bacterium | reverse complement strand
TTTGAAGTTGTCCGTCGCTCAGTTCATTGGCCAAACGGTTTTTCAGATGTGGAATTCCCACCATTTCGAGTGCATTTTCAATCCCATTAATTTCTATTGAATTTAATTTTGAAAATCCGGATTTATAAGGAAGCCTTCCCAAAGCGACCATATCGAACACGGGAATTCCGGGCGTTTGGCTGAGCCGCGAAAAAACCACTGCTATTTCTCGCGCTCTTTTCTGAACATCCCATTGTTGAATGTTTTCAGAGTTGATTTCGATTTTACCGTTTAAAAGGGGCAATAATCCCAAAATGGATTTGATGAGCGTGCTTTTTCCCGAACCATTTTTTCCGGCCAAACCTACGAGTTCACCTTTTTTCACCACAGCAGAAATATCGGAACAAACCGCTTGGAAATATCCGACTGAAAGTTTTTTTATATGGATGAATTCCTTATTCATTTCGGCCAATTTACATCGAATATTGTTTTCGGTTCATCAAAATGCTCATCACAATAGGTGCTCCGATGAGCGAAGTAATGATGTTAATCGGTAAAGTTCCGTTCGGGAAAATCTGTGAAATCCACAGAAATAACAACATCGATAAAATTCCAGTCAGGACAACCAATATATATAATTGTATAATTTCAGTTCGTTTGAATAAAATCCGACAGATATGCGGAATAGCCAGCCCAATAAATGCCACCGGACCCACAAAAGCTGTTGCGGAAGCGGTTAATATAGCTGAGGAAATTAAAATCAGCCAACGTGTTTTTTTGATATTTACACCCATCGTATGCGCATAATTTTCGCCCAGTCGCATTCCTGAAATTCCTTTAAAAGTCAGAATGGAAATCAAAATTCCAATTAAAACCATTACGAAAAAAACAA
Source organism: Bacteroidota bacterium (assembly GCA_023388015.1). GTDB lineage: Bacteria > Bacteroidota > Bacteroidia > Flavobacteriales > Weeksellaceae > Moheibacter. The sequence goes on along the minus strand of JAEWHB010000093.1, from coordinate 2,510 downwards.
AAATCTGTGTCCAGGAAAGTCCGGACATCGAACCAAAAGTCCAAATGAGATAGGTTTTTATTTTTTCGGAAGGAGCAAAAAACTGAAGCACGCCGATTAAAGCCGAAGCCAATCCGGCAATCATCATTCCCACGATGATCAATCCCGCAGTGGAATTGATTCTTGACGAAAAGAAAACGATGATCATCAATCCCAGCATGGCACCGCAAAATGAAGCCAGACAAAGTAACCATGGATTATTCAGCATGGAACTCATTCCCAAAACGGAGGAAAGAAAAATCACCATTCCCACGCCCAGTCCTGAAGCCGAAGTTATTCCCAAAACCGATGGATCAGCCAATGGGTTTCTGAATAATTCCTGTAGCAAAAGTCCGCTTACCGGAAGTGCTATTCCTGCTAAAATTGCGGCAATCGTTTTGGGAAGCCGATAATCGAGCACCAATTTTCTGGCGATTTCATTTTCGGAAATTGAAAACAAGGAAACATCTGCATTTCCAATGTTTAAATTCAGGAAAAACAATCCCGATATCAACAGCAAAAGAAATAGTATGATGAAACTGAATTTCAAATTTTGGCTTTGGGCAAATATATAAATTCTGCCCGCAGATAATGATGATTTACGCTGATAAATACTCTGCGATGATCTGTGAGATCTGCAGGAAAATCTAAATTTGAACTCGTACATTTGTTTCATGCAAAAGCTTCAGATTAAAAATATGGTATGTCCGCGCTGTATCATGGCCGTGGAAAATGTTTTGGACGAAATGAAAATCAATCCCATTGAAGTGCGATTAGGCGAAGCCTTAATTTCAGATGAACTCACTAAAAATCAGGAAGATGAATTCAAATCCAAAATCGAAAAGCTGGGTTTTGAATTATTGGACGATAAAAATTCGACCATAATTAATCAGATTAAAACCATCATCATTGAACAAATCCAGAATTCATCAGAAGAAAATCTGAATTTATCGGAATTGCTGTCTAAAAAGTTGAACAAAGAATATTCGCAACTCAGCAAACTTTTTTCTGCTACGACCGGAATTACCATTGAACAATTTGCGATTTTACAAAAGATAGAAAAGGTAAAAGAATTATTGATTTATGATGAATTGAGTTTGAAAGAAATCGCTTATCGATTGGGTTACAGCAGTACCCCGCATCTTTCGGCTCAGTTCAAAAAGGTTACTGGACTCACCCCAACAGAATTTAAAAATTTAGGAAATTCGGAGAGGAAGGGGATTGATGGGATTTAAATTACACGTGAATATTTTATAAAAATAATACGTATAACTTATTGTATTATTCCTTAAATTTGTATATAAAGGATTTAATATGAGCACCAAACTGACATTAACCATCGATAAGGATGTGATCGAAATGGCCAAAAGATATGCACGCAAGCGGGAAAGAAGCCTTTCGGCAATGGTTGAAAATTATCTGAAATCTTTGGTAGATACGGAGAAAGATTCAAACTCTGAGCTTTCCCCCATTGTGAAATCACTCAAAGGTTCATTCAATTTACCTGAAAATTTTGATTATAAAAAAGAACTAACCGATCGCCTCTCTGAAAAATATTTGAATGAAAAAGGTATTAATTGACACAGATGTCCTCCTCGATTTTCTTTTCGATCGGAAACCTTTTGCCGACGGTGCTTCACAACTTTTAAGCAAGTGTGAATCAGGCGAATTAAAAGGATATGTGACAGCCATAATGTTGAGCAATGCTTATTATTTACTACGGAAAACCGCCGGTCATCAAAAGGTAATAGACAGTTTAAAGATGCTAATGAACTTTCTGGAAGTTTCAAAAATCAATAAAAACATAGTTTTGGAAGCTCTGAATTCAGATTTTAAGGATTTCGAAGATGCCCTGCAAAATTACTCGGCGCAACAAGAAATAGGACTCAATCTAATCATCACAAGAAATATAAAAGATTATAAAAATAGCCGATTGGCCGTGATGACGCCGGAGGATTATTTGAAAACTTTTTAAAATAGGAGAGGAAAGGGATTGATGGCTTATAAATTAAACAAATGCTAAATGAAAATAAACTTCAAAATTTTAATCATATTTTTTTCTGTAAGCAATGTTTTATTTGCTCAGATTAATGATAATCCTGCATACTATAATCCGCTTAAAAAAGTATTTGATTCTCGTGATGTGAATTTAAAATATTCTAAAATTGCCAAAGATAAAATTCAATTATTTGAAAATAAAGCTATTATTGACGGAATAGAAATTGAATTTTTCGAACCTCTATCTGATGTGTTTATTCAAATTTTAGAAAATGGTCTATTTGTTCCAACTGAAATAAGAGGTAATCTCTGTTGTTTACAAGAATTATCTCAAATAAATCCCAATTCTCAAACAAAACGATTTTCTTTTTGGACGTTTCCCAAACGAATTGAAAACCCAACAGACTCCACATCAATTGATTATATTTTATCAACCCGAATTAATCCTGATGTATATTATTTTGAATTAGAAAATTCAGATGCAGATACAGATA
>JAEWHB010000009.1 GCA_023388015.1 Bacteroidota bacterium | reverse complement strand
ATAACCTCTCCAAACTTTCACCGCTGATTTCCTTCGGGGCTTCACCGCGCGGAAGCATCAATCTTGCGTTGGCAGCACGTGCGTATGCATTTTTGAGAAGAAGAGCTTATGTGATCCCCGAAGATGTTCGCGCAATGAGCAAAGACGTTTTGCGTCACAGAATTGGTTTGAGTTACGAAGCCGAAGCAGAAAATATCAATGCTGATTTTATCATCGACGAAATTTTAAATGCCATTCCGATTCCTTAAACTTCCACAACTTTGAACATTAAACCTTAAACTTTTAAATTCCAGTTGGACACCAAAGAAATCATTAAAAAGGTCAAAAGAATTGAGCTGAAAAGCCGGCGAAAAGCCAATAATTTCTTTATGGGCGAATACCAGAGTTCGTTCAAAGGCCGTGGAATGATTTTTTCCGAAATCAGGCCTTACCAATATGGCGATGATGTCCGAAATATTGACTGGAACAAAACTGCGCATTTCAACGAACCTTATGTCAAAGTTTTTGAAGAAGAGCGTGAACTGACGATGGTTTTGATGGTCGATGTGAGTGCTTCCCAAAACTTTGGAACGCGCAAGCAATTCAAGGCCGATACCGTGGCCGAAATCTGTGCTACCCTCGCTTTTTCAGCGATTACGTACAATGACAAAGTAGGTTTGATTCTTTTTTCTGACGAAATCGAATTGTTCATTCCTCCGAAAAAAGGAAAGAAACACGTTTTGAGAATCATCCGTGAACTGGTCAATCACGAACCCAAAAATTCAGGAAATAATTTGGCGGGTGCCCTGCGTTTTCTGATGGATACTTTTAAAAGAAAAGCCAATGTTTTTATGCTTTCGGACTTCATTGACGAAACTGATTATCTGAAAAACCTGAAAATCGCAGCCAAAAAACACGATATTACCGGTATCAGGATTTACGACGAAAAAGAAACCGAAATTCCGGACATCGGTCTTGTGAATATGATCGACAATGAAACCGGCGAAAAGAAAAGTATCAACACCTCTTCTCCTTTCGTGAGAAAACAATACAAAGATTATTACGACCGATTGGCGTACGAATACAACCAGCGGTTCAATCTTGCCGGAGCCGGCAATCTGACCATCAGAGCAGATGAAGACTACATCAAACCTTTGTTGAATTATTTTAAAAAACATTCGGTAAAATGATGGGATGGATAGATGTTAGGAATTGGAAGATGCGTGCTGGAAAATGGATGTTGATGGCTGTTTTCTATTTTCTATTTTCTATTTTCTTATCGGCACAAATCGAAACCAAAATTGATACGGCACACATCAAAATCGGGGAGCCTATTCAGTATTCGCTGACAGTTCCGGTTCCACCCAATAAACAAGTAATTCTGCCCGATGTTCAGGATACTTTGAGCTTCCACATTGAAGTTTTGGAACAGAAAATTGATACGATTCTGGACGGCGAAAAGAAAAAACTTGTGCAACATCTGATCTTGACGAGCTTTGATCCGGGCGAATTTCTGATTCGTTCCCTTCCCGTTGTGGTGGACAATGATACGCTGCTTTCAAGTTCGTTACAGATCAAAGTGGATGAAGTGGTGATTGACTCGGCAAATCTTGCCGGATTTCCCATCAAACCCATTATGGAGGAGGAATATACCTGGAAAGATTATTGGGACAAATACTGGATTTATTTCGCCGTAGGCGCATTGATTTTCCTCATTCTCCTGATTGTAGCGATATTGTTTCTCCGCGATAAAAAACGAAAAGACATATTGGCCAAAACGCCCAAAACACCTTATGATGAAGCCAAAGTTGCGTTGAAGGCAATTGATAAAAAGAATTATCTGGCAAAAGAACAGTTCAATCCTTACTATTCTGAATTGTCTTATGTTTTGAGACGCTATCTGGGAAGGGTTTTTCATTTCTCTTCGCTTGAATTATTATCCGACGATTTAATTGATTATTTCAGGAAAACCACTCATCTTGAAAAATCGGAAGTCGATAATCTGAAACAGTTTTTATATGATTCAGATTTGGCAAAATATGCCAAAGCCGTTCCCGAAAAGGAAAAACACGAATTTTATCGCAAATGGGTGGAAGAATTGATTGAAAAAACAAAACCATTGGAGCTGGAAGACGAAACCGTGCAGGAATTAAGGCCCAATGAAAAATACAGAAAAATTACCTGATGGGAAGTTTTGAATTTCAAAATCCTTGGATGCTGTTATTGCTTCTTTTGATTCCGCTGTTGATTTTCCTTCGGATTAAAAGAAAGAAACCGGATTCTGCCCTGAAAATGTCTTCGCTCAAACCTTTTGAAACCACCGATAGTTTTCTGGGTAAATTAAAACCTTTACTTTATCTGATGCGCTTGGCGGCCATTTCCCTGATTGTCATTGCACTTGCACGACCGCAAATGGTGGAAATGACTTCAACGGTAAAGTCCGACAAAGGCGTGGACATTTTGATGGTGGTGGATACTTCGCTCAGTATGCTCGCGCGGGATTTAAAACCCGACCGTTTGGAAGCCCTGAAAGAAGTTGCTGAGGATTTCTCAATTGCCCGTCCCACAGACCGGATTGGTTTGGTCTCTTATTCGGGCGAAGCCATTGCAAAAGTTCCGCTGACAACCGACCACAGGGTTTTGATCGAGGAAATCAGGAAGTTAAAAACCCGGGAACTGGAAGACGGAACCGCCATCGGCGTGGGATTAGCCACTGCGATTAATCACCTTGCTGACAGCAAGGCAGCAAGTAAAATCATCATTCTGATTACAGACGGTGTGGAATCAATTGATTATCGAAATGATTTGCTTTATGTTTCACCACAAGACGCAACCCAAATCGCTGTCAATAAAGACATTAAAGTTTATACAATTGGTGTTGGAACTAACGGAAGAGCACCTTTCCCGACCCAGTACGATCCTTTCACGCAGGAATTGATTTTTACGATGGAACCTGTGGAAATCGATGAAGATTTATTGCGGTATATTGCTTCCAACACGGGTGGCGAATATTTCCGGGCGACGGACAATGAATCTTTGGAAGAAATTTACAATCAAATTGACCAAATGGAAAAAACAGAAATCAACGAAATAAAATATTATAATTACACCGAATTATTCGGGAAATATCTGGCCTGGGCACTGGCTTTGTTGAGTTTGGAATTAATTTTACGTAAAACCATTTTTAAAGAACTGACCTGATGGATTGGGCGCAACCTGAAAAAAGTATTTGGCTCATTTTTATTCCGGTTTTAATCGGGCTGGCGATTTATGTTTATAACTGGCGAATCAGAACCCGTGAAAAATTTGCAGATTCTGCCCTTATTCCTCAATTATTTCCCACGGAATCCAATGTGTCTTATTGGTTTAAAGTCATTCTCATCGCAGCAGGATTTCTTTTTGCTGCGCTGGCGCTTATGGATCCCCTATTCGGAGAAGAAGAAGTCAAAATAAAACGCGAAGGGGTCGATGTGATTTACGCTTTGGATTTATCCAGCAGTATGAATGCTGAAGATGTGGTGCCGAGCCGTTTGGAGCGCGCCAAAAAAATCATTTCCGAATCGGTGGGAAGATTGGGCGGCGACCGTGTGGGACTGATTGTTTTCGCGGCCGATGCTTATTCGATTTCGCCACTTACGAACGATTACAGTGCCATTCAGTCATACATCAGCAGTGCAAGTCCGGAGTTGATTTCGCAACAAGGAACCAGTTATTCGGCGGTCATTTCAAAAGCAGCCGAAATGTTTGAAAATGCGCCCACCACAGGAAAACTTTTGGTAATTCTTTCAGACGGAGAAGACAATGAAAACAGCGTTTCCAAAGCCTTAGATTTAGCCAAAAATAAAAATATTCATATCGTCACTATGGGAATCGGAACCAAAAACGGTGGTCCCATTCCGGTCAAAGAAGGTCCGTTTGAAAGTTTTAAGCTTGACCGATACGGCGAAACCGTGATTTCTAAATTGGTAGAAAATTCGATGCAATCACTTGCCAAATCGACTTCGGGAATATACATCAGAGTAAATCAGACCAGCCAGTCGTTAGAACAATTGCACG
>JAEWHB010000141.1 GCA_023388015.1 Bacteroidota bacterium | reverse complement strand
TTCTTGTGCCTTCATGCTCCCACCCATATAGACAAGAAATAAAGCCACAAAAGACATTTTAAAATTTATCATATTAAATCGGTTGCTTATTCTGTATAAATTCATAATTTCTACTTTCAAAATTCATAATTATTTACTCCCCTTTTTTATCACTTTCATATCTTGGGTATTTCCATCAATACTGATCTTGAAAATATACACTCCCGGCGGATAACCCTGCAGATCCACTGGAGTGGAACGGTAAGGAAGTTTTTTAGTTTGTAGTTTTTGACCGTTCAGGTTGAAGACTTGAACATTTGCGTCTTTAAATTCCTCTGAGATGATGATATTGGTGTATTGAATGGTGGGATTCGGGTAGATTTCGATAAGCTGGCGTTCTTCTGCCTGTTTCTTTTCATTGCCCAGCTTTACCACCCAGTAATCATTTCCGCCGATGGAAGCCCTATCCTTGTCATCTGACTTTTTCGAATCAGAGTTTCCGGCTAGGATATATCCTCCGTCACGGGTTTGGGCAAGTCCTTTCAGTTGGTCAGTGCCGCTCCCACCGATTGTTTTGCTCCACAGCAATTCACCGCGTTGGTTTATTTTGATGGCCACAAAGTCATTGATACCTTTATTGTCTACTCTCTTTCCAAAAGTTTCAGTAGAGGCATAGCCTCCTAAAAGGAATGTGTTATCCTCTGATCGGGTTACATTTACCAGCATATCCCATTTACCAACGTCATAAGTATTGTCCCAGATGGGTTCGCCGTTTTTATCAATTTCCAAAACCCAGAAATCCGTTCCGTTAGAAGCCCCTCCCGACCTCCCCAAAGGGGAGGAGTTTGAACTCCCTGCAAGTAAATATCCGTTCTCAGTTTCTAATATTTGCGAAAGTGAGTCATCGCCCTCGCCTCCATAGGTACGTTGCCAAACTTCATTTCCCTTTTCATCCAGCTTGATGATCCAATAATCATTCATGCCTAGTTCTTTGGCTGATTTGTTCCCGGAAACAAGAGAATTGGAAGTACCACCAACCAAATATCCATCTTCAGTAATTAGTACTGTTTTAAGCTGGTCGGAAAACATTCCACCCAAGGTCTTTTCCCATTCGATACTTCCTGAAGCAGAAAGCTTGACCACCCAATAATCAAAACTCCCATAGCTTTCTTGTGATTTATTTCCGATTATTTGTCCGGTCTTATCCAACATAGGAGAAGAATCAGAGCTTCCTCCAATGATGAAACCTCCATCCGGTGTCTGTTGAATACTCTGCAATTGGTCATTGCCAATTCCTCCTAAGGTAATTTGCCATTCTTCTTCGCCGGTTGGATCAAGTTTCAAAATCCAGAAATCCATATTTCCAAAACCATCTTCTAACTTATCACCGGATTTAGGAGAATTGGAGCTTCCACCCAGAATGAAACCGCCTTCTTTGGTCAGCGAAGCACTGTATAAATAATCGCTACCAGATCCTCCGAATGTTTTCTGCCATTCCATCTTACCGGATTCATCCATCTTCCAGATAAAGTAATCCAAATCACCTTGTCCTTTTCCGGACTTATTCCCGGAATCTTCGGAGAATGAACTTCCAATCAACAAAAATCCGTAGTCCGGTGTGGCTTTTACATCATAAAGATATTCGCTGTGAACACCGCCTAAGACTTGCTGCCATTGAATATCTTGCGAATAAAGTAAGGAAGATGATAGAAATGACAGTGCAATAGCGAAGCCTCTATAGAAGAAAAGATTTCCCATAGTATTAAGTTTATAAATAGATTATTTCAAACATACCAGATTTGTTAAAGAAATGATAAATAATAAGCATGACATTTATCACGATTCCGTAGAATGAGGGAAAATCCTGAAACAAAAAAGGGATTATTCCTTATAGAAAACTCAAATATTTTTTTATTGCTTTTTTTTCTTTTTTCTTTTTGGAACGGAAATATAATTCTCGAAGGAATTATCATTTTCTGAATTTAAGAAGGTGCTAAATAGTGGAGAGTTCAATTCATATTGAGTGTTAATTAATGCTTCCAATTCTTGATTTTTAGTTCTTATTTGTTTTTGAAGATTGTTTTCGTATTGGTGAGGTCTTTCTAATTGTAAGAGAAGCTTTTTTTGCTGTATGCTTCCTTTCTTCATAGTAACTGCATATTCAAAAGAATCCTTTAAGCTTCTTTCAAAATCAAACATAATGTCAAATACCGATTCACCTGATTGTTTAAAAGCTTTTCTGTCAAATTGTCCCAGTTTTGCGGAGTGCGAAACATTGCTTCCTCGTGAATTATTCATAGGACTCAGTTTGATTTTATTTGTGATGTCTTTTCTGCTGACAATGATTTGAATATGCATTTGTTCGCCTTCTTTAGGACTTCCTCTTTGGCGAGTCCCCTGCCTGACTTCTGAATTTTTATAGCTGTAATATCTTAAATGTTCCAACTTTCCAAACCATAAAAGATCACTACCACTTTCTACTCCCGGTCGTTTAAAATTTTCAGCATATTCATCCATTAATTTGATGGCAAACGCTTTTAGCTTTTCCTCGGCTCCTTTTTCCCCGAATTGCTGTTTGAGATATTTGATCTCTTTCTGACTTGGGCTGATATTAATAAGGTAAAACTTGGCATCCTTTCTTCCCAATTTCGAAATGTTATTATCAATTCTTATCCTGACCTCTTGGGGAGTAATTGAATCGCTTTTCTCATTAAACCAAAATTCGGGTAATTTATGCTTGTTAAGGTTTTGTCGGTTTTCTTTTTCCAGATAATTAACTAGTGCAGAACAGCTGCCTTTGTTATTTCCTGTTTCTGAATCTGTAATATTGATAAACATGGTTAAAGGTTTTGAAGAGACTTTCGAACGAATGAAACCAATTTTTCTCTCTTTAAATTAGAAGTAGTCCATCCCATTTCTTCACGTTGGGTTATATAGTATTCTAATATTTCAGAGAAACTTTCTTTCAATTTTTTCTTTTCTTGTTTTGTTGAAGCAATAATTTTAAGTCCTTTTACCATCAACTCATTTTGTAGCTTAATTTTTTTTATTTTTTCACTTTCAGCCTTAAGGTGTGTAGCGATCGCATCTATTAATTGAATCTGCTTTCCTGCTGCATTTTTCACTATTTGCGAATCTGTGAACAAAGGCAAAAGAAAATCCTTTTCTTGCTGTCGAATAAATGAAATAATCCGATTAATACCCGAAGACATTTGTTTTTTGAGTATTTCATCCTCCCAATCCGTTGGGTCTTTTTTGCTTCGGTAGAAATAATCTACCATTTGAGAAAAAAGTTCTTTCTTACTTCTTCCTAAACCTTTCGATAATTTCCCCAACTTCTCATCTACATCAGAAGGGTACCGTATGCTATTGGTATCTCTCTTTTTCATGATCATTTTTTCTCAACCATTGAATAACTTTTTAAGTATACCTTAGGGTATACAATATTCTCGGCTGTGGTTGTATCCACAGTCCTTGGGTATACCCGGAGTATACCCAAATCCCCGGAACCCCAGTGTAGGGGCAAGCGACTAGGGCTCTGCCCAAGTCCCGCTTGCTTTCTTCAAAACACTTTTACAAAGAAAAGACATCACTGGAAATGAATCATTAGAGTAATTGTAGTCAAAGAAAACCTTTCAGTGCCAAATGCAGCCAATCCTTTAAAATGAGAAATACTTGTATCTGATTTTTAATAGAAGATGAATAAAATTCGAAGGATGAAATTTCACATCTCAATTCGTTCCATCTGTTTTCATAAGTACGTAGATGCGCACATACATACATACATTATAGCTGTTTGAAATACACATAGACTTGGAGCAATGCAAACATCTTACTATACCTCTATGAGGAAAATAGTTTATAAAATTTAAGAGAAGCGCAAATTATTGAACTTGGAGGAGAAAGTGAGAATAACTAAATCATTCGTTTATAATAGGAGCTAAGTTGTCACGGCTATCCGTGACGAAATTTATTTCCTTCTTAATAATTCTATAGACCGAACATTTAAATTCATCTGGGAACTCAAAAAAGGAAGAAATGTAATGCCACCTGAACCTTACGGACCTACCTTACAACTGGATTTAGATTAAATTTATCCGTTAAATTTTAGCTTTAAACTTAAAAATCCCTGTCATAGCCATTCTGTATCTAATCATTTCAATGCTGGCATTAAACTCTTGTGAAATTTGTTCGTGAGTTAAATTTCTTTTTCTAGCCCAAAGCAGGGCAGGTTTGGAAAGTTGAAGAGATGCACCCAAACATTTAGCTTCTTCCTCCTGCATCTCATTATATTCTCTCATTCCAAAAGGCAGTTTGAAATCATAAGTTTCATTTGATAATTCATGCTTACAAATAATATGAGCAATTTCGTGCATTATGTCACTTTGTTGCCTAACTTCTGAGTTGAAAGGGTTATAGATTATAAGGCGTTGCTCATTAACGTTTAACATTGTAAGTGCACTCCATTCATTCTTACATCCATTTGTTCCTTTTAAAAGGTCTAAACTCCTTTCATCTTTCAAAAAGTCTGTCGCTTTATGAATTTTGAGATTTAGGTGATTAGCTAAATCAAATGCACATAATTTTGCACAGGCATGCACGCCCAGTGCCTCTCTTAAGTTGATGGATGTCCTTTCAGCTTCTGCTTTAAATCCTCTTTTAAGTTTGATGTTGGCCAAGAAAATTATTTTGAATTATAGGCTAGGTCAATCATATTCAGAATCATATTTACATGATCCTTGCTTAGTTCTTTTTCCGCCCTTAAATGTGCGACAATTCTATCCTTTGAAGAAATGGGTTTCAAAGATGAGGAAGAATCAAGAATAAATGTTTCGGTTGATACCTCTAACCATTTACAAATCTTTATAAACGTATCAACATCTGGAATTCTTTTTTGTTCAATCCTAGAAAGAGTTGTGAAGCTAACGCTCCCAATTTCATCAGCAACTGCTCGTAATCCTTTGTTTCCTCTTTTGGATTTAAGCATGCCGGCTAGCAATTCAGTGTCAAGAGTAGATTCCATAATAAAAAATTTATGTTTCACTTGTGCAACAAAGAAAACAATGTATCTTTGTCGCAACGTTAATGAATTTGTTTTACTAACGCAACAAATCTAATAATTATTGTGATTGATATATTAATAGTGATAAAAAACATAGATTTTCAAATTGTATGGTAAAATTTAAATCAATAATTAAGGAAAGTGATTTTAGTAAGAAGTATTAAAATATATGATAGAAAATTTAAAATTTATTTTAGGAAGGTACGACCATTACATTGAAAGTGTTCAATCAAAAAGTAATTTATACATCACCCTTAATACATTCATCCTTACTGGCGCAGTAACTTTATTTGCTGGCTTTAAGAGAGATCTGAATGAGTTTTTATTAAATTTCCTGATCTTAGTAATTGTAGTTAGTATCATATGTATGATATACATTTTGATTGCGGTTACACCTCAAACTAAAAAATCGTTGGAAGATTCGATTATCTTCTTTGGAAATGTTGCAGGTAAGAACGGCGCTGGCGAGTATTGGGAGACCATAAAAGAAACAGAGAGTGAAGGTTTTCAAAAGGATCTGGCTACTCAAGTTCAGCAGGTTGCCACAATTGTTTATAAAAAACATAGGAGACTTAAGTCGGCAAGCTATTTACTTATTTTCCAATTCGCGCTTATTGGCGTTTGGATTGTAATATTTATTTTAAAAACAAAACACATTTAATATGAAAATATTTGAACCGTATAAAAATATCATTGAGGCCGCACTGAGAAACGATGCCCTAGTCGAGCTTAATAAAGGAAAACTTAATGATAGCTATAGAGATACTAAAATGTTCTCTGTTAGCGATTATGAAATCTCAAAAAGGAATCTCAAAAAGCCCGAGGAGCTGAAGCTCATGGCTCAAAAAATGGGAGTTAGATCTTTTGACAATCAAAAAGTTGGTCACCATCCTGATTTTATCCACCTAAAAGGAACTAAAAACAAGGAGTATCACAATATCGTTTCAGTATTTATTGATGTCAAAGGATCTACAAATCTTCATAAAAAATATGATCCGGAAACAATATTTATTATTACAGATACTATACAGTCTTTAGGAATCACTTTGTGTAAAATGTTTGGAGGATTTGTGCACCGGCTACAGGGCGATGGTTTATTTGTATATTTTGGAGGAAAAGGTGTTGACAAAAAGTTAGCGAATGAGGAAGCACTTACAGCTACAAGTTTATTTAATTCATTTTTAGAAAATGATTTAAAACAAATGTTTGAAAATCATGGTATTGAGAGGATAAAGACAAGGATAGGGATCGATTATGGAGATGATGAAGATGTACTTTGGGCAATGGCAGGATTTGGCGAGACTAGCGAAGTAACTACTACTAGCCTGCACACTAGCCTTGCACCAAAAATGCAGCAATATGCTGTAAGTAATGGGACAGTAATTGGAAAGAATGTAATTGATTTTGGAGAGATCGATAGAGAATTGTATACACCTATAGATGAGAAGCGATATATTTATACCGATCAGGAGAAGCGTTTTAATTATGGTCAATATAAATTTGATTGGTTAAAATTTTTGAAGAAGTTGGACTATATTGTAACATCTCATTTTGATGGTTCTATCGAACTCAAACCTAATATTCCAAATTATATAGATAATCTCCCTTCATCAAATTTAAAACCAATAGCAGAACTTAACAGACCATGGCTAAAAATGGATTGATAAAGAAGGATTTTCAGAAAGCAAATTTAAAATATCCCAAATTAAAGTTGAGTTTTTATGAAAAGCATTTCTATTGCAAAGGTGAAGTTGATATTTTCGACAGTAAAAACACCTATTGGGATTCGTTTAAAATAAAAATATCCATTCCAATTAAATATTATCCATATTATTTTCCTTTAATTTTTTTGGAAAATGACAGGATTCCAAATGAAGAAGACAGGCATATAAATCCAGATTTGAGCTGTTGCGTAGAGGTAGAACAAAAACAGTTATTGAGAGCGAAAAGAGGAGTTACAATATTGAATTTTTTAGATGAATATGTTATTCCTTATTTTGCCGACCAATTATTCTTTGAAAAAGAAAAAAATTGGGCAAATGGAGATTACGAACATGGCTTTGATGGGAAATTGCAGTATTATAAGGAGATAACGGGAGTTGTAAGTCCCCCGTTTTTCCGACAATTCAAAACTAAACAAATTACGCACTTCTTTTTAATTTAAATTCGATAGGTGAACAATCAGCTAAACTTGAATGTGGGTGATTATGATTGTAATCCTCCATC
>JAEWHB010000137.1 GCA_023388015.1 Bacteroidota bacterium | reverse complement strand
GATGGAGGATTACAATCATAATCACCCACATTCAAGTTTAGCTGATTGTTCACCTATCGAATTTAAATTAAAAAGAAGTGCGTAATTTGTTTAGTTTTGAATTGTCGGAAAAACGGGGGACTTACAGGAATATACGCTGAAAAACAGATTCGGCGGATAGAAAAGTACAAAAGTTGAGTTTTATACTTCACTCGCCATTGTGCCGATCTGATGTTAGCTGTAGGAATATTATAAATATGAAATATCATTTGTATTAATCCATCCTTTAGAAACTTGTCCTTTTTTATTTTTGAAAACAATGTAGACAAATCCATTTTTTCGATTAATAACATTACCAATCTCATTTTTTACCAAATATGCATTTCTTTTTGTAGATATATTAGGTTCGTTATGAAAATATGCTCGTTCTGTAATTACTACAAAAGTATCTGAATATCTATTGTTTTCAGTAAATGTCATATTTAAATTTTGAGGTATTTGATTTATGTTAACAGCAAAGTTCAAATTTGCATCCCCAACTCCAGATGATGTTATTCCAATAACTTCTCCATTGCTATTAAATAAGGGACCACCACTGCTGCCATGAGTGATTTCAGCAGTAACTTGTATGACTTTTTCATTGTTTCTAAAGCCAGAAATAATTCCTTGAGATAAAGTTTGATTTAATCCCATAGGGTTTCCAATAGTAAAACATTCTTCTCCAACTCTAGGGTTTGATTTAGATATTTTAAGAGGAGTTATTTGATCATTATTTAAAGTAATTTTGAATATTATTAAATCATTCACTCTATCACTATAAATAATATCTTCAATTGGATATGTATTGCCATGAGAATTTTGGACTATTCCTTTGTTAGCACCATTAAATATATGATAATTGCTAATACATAAACCGTTAGATTCAATTAAAAATGCAGTTCCTTGATATGTGTTATAATTGTTAGTAGTATAAATTACAAAAACCGAATTTTTTAGCTTTTCATATAAAACAGATAAATCAGGTTTTTTAATATTCTCTAATGTGGTCACTAGAGAGTCTTTTATGTTTTTTAAGCTGTCTTCATTTTTTCTTAAAATCGAATCATTATTCTTATTTTTTAAATTGTCAATTTCCTTTAAAGCGGTATCAAGTTTATTTTCTAATTGCTTATTTCTCTCATTAGCTTCATTTTGACAAGAAAAAACTATAATGAGAGTAGATATTATACATATTATTTTTCGAGTAATTAACATGATATTTATTTGAGTATTTCGTCTTTATTAAAAATTTCTAATCCGTGAGATTCAAGTGTCTCAAACAACTTATTAACGGAAGAGATTGAGTTTATGTTTTGAATGAATATTTCTTCACTTACCTTATTATCTAAAAATTTGTTATACATGCTTTTGATATAAGATAACTGGGTTTCAAAGTCATTTTCAGTAATTACTACATAGCCAAAATATTTCAACTCTAAGTTAGTCAAATTTTCTCCTAATATTCCATAAACTGGAAATGCGTGAAGACCTTGACTGATTACATATTTATTGTTTTTCAAAAAATGTAATTCTTTTAAATGATGATTATTAATAGAAGCTTCTCTAAATATTATTTTATTATCAATTTCAAATTCTTGATTATTAGCTAGGTTTTTAAAAATGTTTTTGGTGTTATCTAATGAGATCAGTTTACATATATGAGTTTCATTATAAACATCTTGAATTTCATAGTAATTATTTATTTTCATTGTATAAGTTTTTGTGGAGTGCTTACAGCTAACGTTTGGCGCTTGGCGCAGTGGCGAATTACGAAGCATAAAACTTCCAATTATCATTTAACCCGCCATTTTGTAAAACCCGTGTTAGCCGACGTATTATTTACTTTTAATCCTTTTTTAATTTTCAGTATCATCTTTAACATTGTTTATGATTAATGCAGAAGCTATATCGTGACTGAAATTTTCTAAAAAACCATCGTGAATTTTGTTTCCTGATTTTTCTATTTTTTTATATAATTTAGTAATTACAAATTGTATTAGATTTTCAATTTTACCAAGATCTTCCCTTGAAAATCCCATTTGTTTTAATTGACTAAATCTAACTTGAGTTTGAGATATATCATCTTCTTTAGGTATTAGCAAATAGCTAATTGCAATTTCACTATTGGTTTCACCTCTGTGTGCAATAAATTGATGGCGTAAATCCATCATATAATTATGAATTTCTTCTAAATTAGATTTGTCTTTAAAAAGTGAATTTGGTTCTAGCTTTGGATATCTATTTTTAGATGCATCTGTGAAGCATTTGCCGTATAGTGAAATTAACGAGTATGTTAAACTTGATATTAGAGTTTTATTAGTTTCAGTCCTTAATAAATTGATATATTTAAGGCATAATTCTAAATCCTCTTTCATTGCACAATATGCAATAAATTTTTTTGCAAAGAAATTCGGTACACCTACAATTAAATAATCTTCAGCATATTCACTTTTTGCTTGCAAAAATAATTGTTTTAATCTTTTGGTTAATGTTTCGTCTAGTTGTTTCATAATATGTCGGCTAACACCCAAATATACGCAATCCCCTCAACACCCAAATAACTTGCGTAAACTTCCCGTATTTATACTTTTTGCGAATATTTTATCATTATTTCGTATAACTTCTCTAAAATTGCTCTACCTCTTTTATCTCAATTCCCTCCTGAATATAAACAATCAATTTCTTCTGAACTCCATAACCCATTTTCTCCAGACTTCTTGCATAATGATTGATTTGTTGAACGTGTTTTTCCTGTTCGCCGCCCGTTTTATAATCGATAATCGTACATTGATTTTCTTTCAAAGCAATCCTATCCGGACGAATGATTTCACCCAAATCATCGATGAAATCGCGTTCGTTCAGAATTTTAAATTCATCCGAAAAATAAGTCACTAAATCCGGATGATGAAGGATTTCCAACATCAACTTTTTCATTCTGGGAATTTCTTCCTGTCGGATTTCGCCTGCATTCAAAGCCTTTTTCAGTACAGGTTCTACGTCTTTTTCGGTATAAATAAACTCCATCAATCCATGCACCAAATCGCCATAAACGATTTCTTTTTTCTTTTTCCAACGTTTGGACGATTCTTTACTGATTTGAATCCGGTTTTCCCAATTTTCAACCATAAAAGGCAAAATTTCAGTCAGGTTTTCAGAAGTTTTGGGTTGGGAAATTCTTCCTTTTTCGCCTTTTAAATTGATCTCATCTTCGCTCGAAAATTGCTCATTAAAATAAACCGCCACGCCGTTTTTAGCATCTTTTGGCGTGATGATGTAAAGTTGTTCTACAGCACGCGTCGTCGCTACGTACAACAAATTCAGGTTGTCGATGAGAAATTCGTTTCGTTCTTTGTGGATGATTGCTTTTATTTCATCCGATACTTCTTCCAGATTTCCGAAGGAGTCCATGATAAATTCCTCAAAAGGCAATTCTTCTTTCTGAATGGGAATCCAGAATTTATCGACTTTCACGCGATCGCCCCAACTGGCAAAAGGAATCATCACCACCGGAAATTCCAGCCCTTTGGATTTGTGAATGGTCATCAGTTGAACTGCATCCACGCCTTCGGGCGAAGAAATGCTCAGTTTTTCCTTTTGTAAATCCCAATGCTCCAGAAATCTTTGCAAATTGTATTCGTTTTGCATCGAATATTCCAATACATAATCCAGGAAATATTGCAAATAAGCCGTTTCATTTTGACTTAAATCAAAAGCTTTGATGGTTTTTTCGGTAAAATCATAAAGTGAAACCGAAGGTGAAAAAGCAAAAGAAATATCGATTTCGATTTCTTTGAGAAAGTTTTTAAGCGATTGTTTCCTTTCCAAAACCGGCTTTATTTTTTCGGTAATGTCCGCAAAAGGATGGTTTTTCAATTTGTTTAATTGAATTAAAAATTCTGCCAGCGAAACTTTGTCTTCTTCGTTGGAAATGGTTTTGAAAAACAATTCAATGATTTGAATTTCAGGCGAATTCGACAAAAGTAAAGATTCGGAGGAAATAATCGGAATTTGTTTTTCGGACAGGAATTCGGCAATTTTTTTTCCTTCTGCTTTGGTTCGATGCAAAATCGCAATTTCACCCAATTGAAAACCTTGTTCCTGAGCGGAATTCAGGTTTTTCAGCAATTGTCCGAGAACTTCTTCGTCATAATTATAATCCTCGGTTTCGCCTTTTTTGGCAATGAAATTCAATTGAACAAATCCGCCTTCTTTGTGATTGCTCAATTGTTGATTTCCTTCGGCATATAAATTCCGATAATCATCGTTGAGACTTTCGGCGATTTTCGTATAAAATTCATTGTTGAATTCAATGATATTCTGGTGACTGCGCCAGTTTCGGGGAAGATTTTCCACCAAAATGGCGAGTTCATCTTTTCGGTTGATCAAATCCACCATTTGCTCCGGATTTCCGCCGCGCCAGCGATAAATCGATTGTTTGGCATCGCCTACGAGCATCACCGTATCGGAACTTGCACGGGCATTTTCCACAAGTGGCATTAAATTTTGCCATTGAAGCGAGGAAGTATCCTGAAATTCATCGATGAAGTAATGATGAAAACGATTGCCAATTCGCTCATAAATAAAGCCCGAAGGCTGTTTTTGGAGATTGGTGCTGATGAGTTTGTTGAACTCCGAAATCAATAAAACATTGTTGTCTTCCTTGATGGTTTCGATTGATTTTTCGACTTCATTGATGATGCTCAACGAAGTAATCGTGCGCTGAATTCCCTGCCAAACCGCCAATTCACGTAAGATTTCAACTGCTTCGTCCGAAAGTGAAATCAGCTCGGGTGCAATTTGTTCAATCGAATTTTTTGCGATGGATGAAGCTTTACCGGAACACCATTTTTTAGAATCGGTATTGGATTTAAAAGCCAAATGACGACTTCCGGGAAATTCAAAATTTTCGTTTTGGAGTTTATTGAAAAATCCAATGAAACCGGTATTCCCATACGAAAAATCATCAACAGAAATTTGGTTGGTCTGCAAAATTTGAAACGTCTTTTTTCCGATTTCCATCAGTTTGTTTTTTTGAGTCGAAACATTTCGGTAAACGGTATTTCGGAACTCATTAAATTCCTCCAAATTAAACTTTTGAAGATTGGCCAGTTTAACCAAATGTGTGTCCGAATAAAGCGTTTTTGCGTTCTGAATGAGTTCGCGCGTAATGTCCCAGGAACGATTTTCATTCAAATTATCAATGGCGATTTCGATCAAAACCGAAGTCAGGGTTTCATCTTCCCCGATTTTTGAAAACAATTGATTGACAGAGTCTTCCAGCAAAGTGTCCAATTCCATTTCCACATTGAAATTGGAGGAAAGCCCCAAATCCTGCGCAAAAGATTTCATCAATCTAAGATTGAATTTATCAATGGTACTGACCGAAAACCGCGAATAATTATGCAGGATTTTGGTCAGCATTTCTTTGGATCGCTGATGAATGATTTCCGGTGCGAGATCCAGTTCTTTGCTCAGCATTTGTAAATCCTGATTTTCTGCGAAATGGGTTTCTGTAAACTTTTGAAGTTGCTCGAGAATTCTCTCTTTCATTTCGTTCGCGGCCTTATTGGTAAAGGTAATTGCGAGGATCGACTCAAAAGCAAAAGGATTTTTACTCGACAAAAGAATGGACAGATATTCCTTGACCAGTGTGTAGGTTTTTCCCGCGCCGGCCGAGGCATTGTAGATTTTGAAATCGTTAGGTTGCAGCATTATTGAATTAAAAATTAAAAATGATAAATTTTAAATGCCCTTCGACTCCGCTCAGGGTAACAGGTTAAATTTAGAGATTTATTTTTTGATTAAACTCTTCAAATAGTCGATTATTAATTCAGTGGAATTGGGTTTCCCTTGTATGTAGTTTTCGGCAGCATTTCCGCGAAGTTTTCTTTCGTCTTCATTTTCAATTAAATTCGTCATTTTTTGGTCAAAATCATATTGGTCAATAAAACGAACGGCACCCTGATTTTCCAACAAATCAATCGCTTCGAAATAATTTTCATAATTCGGCCCAAAAATAATCGGAACTCCAAAAACAGCTGGTTCTAAAGTGTTATGAACACCGGTTTTGGTAAATCCGCCACCGACATAAGAAAGATCGGAATAAGCATAAATTTTGGTCAACA
>JAEWHB010000124.1 GCA_023388015.1 Bacteroidota bacterium | reverse complement strand
CCGGAAGTGGAGTAGCGGTGGATTTGGATTATGTGACGGGTTCAAATTTGAGTCAGACTTCAGATCGTTTCAAGACCGGTTTGCGTGTGGATTTAAGTCCGCGATGGACCATCAACGGAGCTTTGGGTGTAGCAGTCGGAAACACGACCGGATTTGATGATGCCACGACTGTCGAAACAGAAATCCAATGGGACGTTTCCAAAAATATGGACAAAAGCATGGTGGTGAATTTCTTTACGAGACCTACCAATTTCGGGGTTCAGAATTTTGGCGGCGCAGGTAATTTCCAGAGTTATGGAGCCGGCGTGATTTATAAAACTTCGTTTGACAGAATTTCTGAAATTTTCAAAAAAGAAAGTAATATCCAATCCATGGTTCTTCCTAATGTGAATTTTGATGAGGAACCACCTTCATTGTTTGATTTGGCACCTTCTGAAACCCAGGATTCAATCCGGGAAGAAAAAAAAGATTCGGTTCAGCAAAAAGAAGTTTCGCAGACAACTCCTAAAAAGCGTAAAAGCACAAATTCTCTGATCCGCTTCAAATAAAAAAGTTTACTGCCGGGAAGCAATAAACTCACGCAAAACAAACAAAGTAATGAATCGAGGAAATCCTGAATTCATAACCAAAACCAAATTTAAAATAAAGTCTTAATATTTTAAAATAATTCTCATAATTATTGTTTGTACTTTATAAATTCATTAATATTGTGCCTTTAAAATTATTAATTTAATAAAACTAATGCGGAATCATGAAGCATAATTACGAAATTGATGATATAGACAAAACGATTCTGATGTTTTTGATAGAAAATACCCGCATGCCATTTACCGAAATAGCTAAAAAAATGAATGTTTCGGCGGGAACCATTCACGTGAGAGTGAAAAAATTGGAAGATGCAGGAATTATCAAAGGAACCACTTTGATTACAGATTATGATAAAATGGGTTATCAGTTCGTCGCTTATTTGGGACTACTTTTAACAAAAACCAATAAAATTCAAACTGTTTTGGATGAATTATATAAAATTCCAAACGTTACAGTGGCACACATCGTAGCCGGGAAATACAATATTTTCTGTAAAATCAGAGCGCGCGATACCAATCATGCAAAAGAACTCATTTTTTTGATTGACCAGATAGAAGATGTACTGCGAACTGAATCCATGATTTCTTTGGAAGAAAGTTTTAATGACAAAAACCGCTTAATGCGCGCCATTTTTGAGTAAATTTGTGCTATGAAACGTTCCATTTGGTTTAACGGGCTGATTTGCCTGATGTTGATTTTAATCGGAGGAATTCTCTTCCGTGGTTACAGGATTTGGTCAACCAATGATTATTTGTTCAAAGAACATTTCAATCTCGGCGATTCGGTAATGCCGGAATGGTATCCGAGCACAACACTTGGGCTTGGTATTCTGAGTTTAATCGGATTGATTTTGGTTTATTTCTACAAAAAAATCGGCGTTTATCTGACCATTTTGGGATTGTTTTTTTCCATCGTTATCCAACCGGAATTCATGCCCGACGGAACACTTTATTCCATGTTTACACTTTTTGTGTTTATAGGTTATGGACTCGCGGTAATCATTCCGCACTGGAAAGAATTTAAATAAAATTACATTACATAAAAAAATCCTGAGTGAAAGCTCAGGATTTTTAGACTATATATTTTTTTAACCGATACTGATTAATGAAAGAATTCAGCCACGTATTTTTCAGCATCGAGTGCTGCCATGCAACCCGTTCCGGCTGCGGTAATCGCTTGCCGATACACATTGTCCTGAACATCGCCTGAAGCAAAAACGCCCGGTAGATTTGTTTTGGTAGATTTACTTTCGGTTATCAGATATCCGGTTTCGTCCATATTCAAAACTCCTTGAAATAATTCTGTATTGGGTTTGTGTCCGATGGCGATGAAGACTCCGTCCACAACCAATTCTGAAATTTCATTTGTCTGATTATTGATGATTTTGGCTTTTTCAACCACTTTGTCGCCTTCCAATCCAAGTAGTTCATGATGGAACAAAACGGTAATATTGGGGGTGTTGAAAACTCTTTCCTGCATGACTTTCGACGCGCGTAACTCATCTTTTCGCACCAAAAGATAAACCTGAGTACATAATTTAGCTAAATAAGTTGCTTCTTCGGCTGCGGTATCACCACCTCCAACAACGGCTACGGGACGGCCTTTGTAGAAAAATCCGTCACAAGTGGCACAAGCCGAAACGCCGCTTCCGGCAAATTTGGTTTCATCTTCCAATCCGAGATATTTCGCGGTTGCACCGGTAGAAATAATCACAGAACGCGTCTGAATTTCCTGTCCGGAATTGGAAATCACGGTATGAAGTTGTCCCGGTTCTTTTGCAAGTTTTACTTCGGTAATGTATTCGTAGTGAATTTGCGTTCCGAATCTTTCGGCTTGCTTTTGCAGGTCGTCCATCATTTCGGGACCTGTAATTCCGGTTGGATAACCCGGGAAATTTTCAACATCGGTTGTCGTGGTCAATTGTCCGCCGGGTTGAATTCCGGTAAACATAACCGGGTTCATATTGGCACGCGCTGCATAAATAGCCGCAGTATAACCCGCAGGACCTGAACCGATGATGACTGTATCTTTGATTGTTTCGCTCATAATTTTGTGTGTTTAGGGCACAAATTTAGAATTCTTTTCAGGAATTAATCAGTAATTCTGATTTGATTTATTAATAAAGAAATAAACAAACTGAATTACATGTATTGCGTTGCCGGTTTATTTTTAAATCGAATGATGCGCATTTTGTCCATCAGCCAGATGAACGGATACAATGGATCAAATTCATACCATTTCACAGCGAAGTTAGGTCGTCCCCCGAATTTATGGTGATTGTTGTGAAGGCTTTCGCCCCACATCAGCAAATCCACCGGAAATAAATTATGAGAAGTATCTTTAACGTTGTAATTTCTATAACCGTATTTGTGCGAATACCAATTCACAATCACGCCGTGAACGGGCGACATCAACACCATAATTGGAACTAAGAAATACAACCACCATGGAGCGTCCAATAAAACAAAAATTAGAACATAAATCGCAACCCAAACCAAGCGCGTAATTCTTGATTCGGCAAAACGATCAAATTTTCTCCATTTTGGAACTCCTTTTTTGAATTTCTCGCCTACAACGGCAATTTCTTGGTCAATCTCCATATAAACCCGTCGGGTTCTCCACATCATCGTAAATAAATCTTTATCAATAATTGGCGAATGCGGATCCTCTTCCGTATCAGCAAAAGCATGGTGAAGTCGGTGCATCACACCGTAAGCATAAGGGCTTAAGTAAGATGAACCTTGGGTAAGGAATGAACCGATGTGAAAGGTTTTCTCCCAAAAATTGGACATGGTAAACATACCATGAGCAGCATAGCGGTGGTGAAACATCGACTGGAAAAAAAGCGATGCATACCAGTGAGCAACAAATAAAATCAGAATAATAAGAACCGTTGTTTGCATTAGGATTTTTGAATTTTCACAAATATAAATGATAAATTCCTTTTTAAAACTAATGAAAGTCAGCCAATGGATTTATATTTGAAGGATTAACAAAAGTTTATGACACGCGCAGTTTTCAATAAAATTCTATGGTTTAAACTTCCGATTGCCAAAATCGCCGGACTGAAATTGCATCAATTCGATGAAAATAAAGCCCAGATTTCAGTTAAATACGGCTGGCTAAATCAAAATCCTTTCAAAAGTATGTTTTGGGCAGTTCAAGGAATGGCCGCTGAACTTTCCACCGGAATTTTATGCATCGACAAAATCCAAAAATCCGATCATAAAATTTCCATGCTGGTTGTAGGTTTGGAAGCGAATTTCACCAAAAAAGCAGCCGGGAAAATTATTTTCACTTGTGATCAAGGCGAAGAATTGGATGCCGTTTTGCAAAAAGCCATCGAAACAGGCGAGGGGCAAACCCTGAAAATGAGAAGCATCGGTTTAGATGAAAAAGGCGACCAAGTGGCGGAATTCCTTTTTACTTGGAGTTTTAAAGTCAAGAACTAAAAAATGAAAATAAAAGAGGTATTAATTTTCAATACCTCTTTTTCGATTTACAAAGTCCTCGCTCCCTTCACTTTCTGTTTCAGCAAAGCGATTTTCAGCACATCCATCATATCGGTTACATAATGGAACTTCAGTCCTTTGATGTATTCCGATTTGATTTCGGCTATGTCTTTTCGGTTTTCTTCACTCAATATGATTTCTTTGATATTGGCGCGTTTAGCCGCCAGAATTTTTTCCTTAATTCCACCGACACCCAAAACTTTTCCACGAAGTGTAATTTCGCCTGTCATCGCCAAATTAGCTCTGACTTTTCTTTGGGTAAACGAAGAAACAATCGAAGTCAGCATGGTAATTCCGGCAGAAGGTCCGTCCTTTGGCGTGGCACCTTCCGGAACGTGAATGTGAAGATTGTATTTGTCAAAAATCTCTTCTTTCAGATCCAGTTCCTTTGCGTGTGCTTTGATGTATTCAAGCGCAATTCTGGCCGATTCTTTCATCACATTTCCAAGATTTCCGGTAATGGAAAGGCTTCCTTTTCCTTTGGATAAAATCGATTCGATGAACAAAATATCGCCGCCGACTCTCGTCCAAGCCAATCCCGTTACCACACCCGGAACCTCGTTGTTTTCATATTTATCGCTGATTCTTCCCGGACCTAAAACTTCACGGATGTAATCCTGCGACAATTTGCTTTCAAATTCTTCTTCCATCGCCACTTTTTTGGCTATGTTCCGAACCAATTTCGCAATTTGTTGCTCCAGTTTTCTAACACCCGATTCGCGTGTATAAGTTTCGACTAAAAACTCCAAATCTTTTTTCGTAATCGAAACATGATTTTTCTGAAGTCCGTGTTCTGTTAATTGTTTTGGGAATAGGAATTTATGGGCAATTTCAACTTTTTCTTCAATCGTATATCCGGCAATATTGACCATTTCCATTCGGTCGCGAAGTGGCGCCGGAATATCGGAAATATTATTGGCCGTAGCGATGAAAAATATTTTTGACAAATCATATCCTTGTTCGAGATAATTGTCATAAAATGAATTATTTTGTTCAGGATCAAGTACTTCAAGCATAGCTGAAGAAGGATCTCCATGCGCGCTTTTACCCATTTTGTCGATTTCGTCCAGAATGAAAACCGGATTGGAACTTCCAGCTTTTTTGATGGATTGTAAAATCCGTCCCGGCATTGCACCAATGTAAGTTTTTCTATGTCCTCGGATTTCGGATTCATCATGTAATCCACCCAAAGACATTCGGATGTATTTTCTACCCAAAGCTTCTGCCACCGATTTCCCCAGCGAAGTTTTACCCACGCCCGGAGGTCCGTAAAGACAGATAATCGGGGATTTCATATCGCCTTTCAACTTTAAAACAGCGAGGTATTCGATGATTCTTTCCTTGATATCTTCCAATCCGAAATGGTCGCGATCCATTATTTTTTGGGCTTTTTTCAGATTGAAATCGTCTTTTGTGTATTCGTTCCAAGGCAAATCCAGCATGAATTCCAGGTAATTTCGTTGAATGCTGTGTTCGGGCATCTGCGGATTTAGTCGCATCATGCGATTGATTTCCTTGTCAAAATGCTGACGGG
>JAEWHB010000085.1 GCA_023388015.1 Bacteroidota bacterium | reverse complement strand
GCACCTCGATGTCGGCTCGTCACATCCTGGGGCTGGAGAAGGTCCCAAGGGTTGGGCTGTTCGCCCATTAAAGTGGCACGCGAGCTGGGTTCAGAACGTCGTGAGACAGTTCGGTCTCTATCTATTGTGATCGTTAGAAGTTTGAGTGGGCTTGACTCTAGTACGAGAGGACCGAGTTGAACGAACCTCTGGTGTATCAGTTGTACCGCCAGGTGCACCGCTGAGTAGCTACGTTCGGTTTAGATAAGCACTGAAAGCATATAAGTGCGAAACTTGCCACAAGATGAGACTTCTTTTAAGGGTCGTTGGAGATGACAACGTTGATAGGTTACAGGTGTAAAGGCAGCGATGTCAAAGCCGAGTAATACTAATTACCCATAAACTTTGCTAACCGCTCTCCGTAGATGGTTATTGTTTTTGAATTGTTTTTAAGCTGGATGATGGAAGTCGGAAGATGGAAGTCAAATTAAATTGTTAGAAACTCAAAATATTTCTTCCGGATGTCAAGATATTAAGTCCTAAGTGACTATAAAAACTTAGGGTGGTTATTGCGGCAGGGCTCACCTCTTCCCATTCCGAACAGAGAAGTTAAGCCTGCCAGCGCCGATGGTACTACGAAAGTGGGAGAGTAGGTCGCCGCCAGTCTTTTTATAAAATCCTCAATTACTTAAGTAGTTGGGGATTTTTTTATGTTTAATAGATTAAATATCACTTCTTTGAAATCATTTGGTTTTTGGTTTAAAGCAAACTAATTCATAAGTTAGCGGAAATTTCTTCTCAAATTGTAGTAGTGAAAAAACTTATTACAAATTTTCTGATATTACTTCTTTCAATAAGCGTTCATTGTCAAAATCAATTGAATGAAGAAGATTGGATCAATATATTGTCGGGAAAAATTGAAAGTTATAAGGACTACAATATAAATTCAATCAGGTTTTTAACTTCTAATGGCTCCGTTAGAAATGAAATTATTCATGACGCTGAAAATCAAATTCTTAATATTAAAAGTGGAGGCTATGAATATCAGTACAAATATGATGAGTATAACCGAATCATTCAGTTAAACAATAAAGAGCAATCACATAATTTTACTTATTTCGATTCCATAAAAAAAATAAAATCGTATAATTTAAAACTCGATGGAGATTCAGTAATCCTTTCTCAAACAGTTAGTTATCCATATGAACAATATCCGGAAATAAAATGGATTGAAATTTTAAATTATTCAAAAGGAAGCAATGATCCGCCCTATATTTCATATTCGGAAAAAAGAGTTTTGGATTTTAAGGATAGTTTAAACGGTTATTATGAAAAGATTTCAGAAGGCGATATTTATCGGTATTATTTTTCAGGCGACACCGAGGAGTATGACAGTAAGCAGAATAAATATATTTATAAATCACTTCGCACGAATCCTAATGGCAGGGAAACCGGAAAAATTAAAATAGTTAAAGGAGATTCGATTTATGAAAAGATTATTAAAATGGACACGATTTATGAATCTGATTTCATAAAAGACAAATTGTATAATTTGAAAATAAGGTATGGAAAAGACTTAGTTATGAGAGAGGAATATGGTTATGAGCCTGAAACAGGGAAATTAATTGAATCCAAAAAATACACTTATTTCCCATTTAATAATACCCAACATCTGATGCTCTGGGAAATTAAAAAAATCAACCATATTGATAATAAAATTTCAAACGAATTTCCAAATAAAAAGAACTACAAACTCAGAAAAAACCAGATTTTTGAGAAGAAAGGAGCATTAAAAAGAAGATTAAAAAAAGAAAAAGAGAATCAAGGTTACAGTATTTGTAGAACGGAAAGTTTTAAGCCTTATTACTATCCTTTTTTTGCGTCAAGTTCAATTCTTGTTGATGTATGGCGTCTTAATAATCGGCTGGACGACTTGGAGTATAATTATTATTTTGATGATATTCAGGGATATATACATTTGGAGTTTTATGGTGATGATGATTTAAAGTTTGAATATCTGTTTCCGGAAGAAAGGAGTTATTACAAAGAAAAAATAGAAACTGCATTCACCGGCAAAATGTATAATTCGAAAGGAAGAATTAGAGCTACGTCCCCGAATTCCACTATAGAAATTATAACGAACGATGGAAAAAAATGCACAACAGAGGCTCTGAATTATTATGACAAGGTAAATAAGAGTTTCGATTTATTTTTGTTCAGAGAAGATTGGTTTAATTAGTTAAAAGAATTAGGTGGATTTTACACTTTGACTTTTGAATAAGGAATTTTTCATAGAGAGATAGATATTGGAAGAACAATATAGCGTTTTCAACATTTCACTTATGGAATATAGCGAATCAGTTCTCAAAATCAATAGAATTTATCTTTTACCAAATGTCCACTTGGTTAATATCAAATCAGCGCCGATACGCCACAGGCGCACACGTGGTACTACGTAAGAGAGAATCCTTCGACAAGTTCTGAATAAAATCCGGTCGCCGCCAGTCTTTTTGTTTCTATATTTTCTTTCTAAGTTCAATAAATAATATATTTGTAATTCGTTTCGTTAAAAAATTAAACTCAAATGAAAAAAATACTTTTAGCTCTGACAATTTTTACTTTGATTGTTGCTTGTAAAAAAGAAACAAAAGTGGAAATTGAAACTGAAAATAAAGAATTGGTAGATGCCTCTGCTTATGAATCTTTTGGTGAAGATATTTCTCCGGAAGGAGCTTTGACTGCGGATGAGATGATGAATAAGTATGAACAAATGGTGGTTGGAGATTCCGCTCAAGTTACGTTCAAAGGTGAAGTAAATTCCGTATGTCAGGCAAAAGGTTGCTGGATGAAATTGGATTTAGGAAAACCTGAAACCGAATCTTTTGTGCGTTTTAAAGACTATGGTTTTTTTGTGCCGATGGATTCTAAAGGAGCAGAAGCCATTATCAAAGGAATTGCTAAAAAAGAGGAAACTTCAGTGGAAGAGCTGAAGCACTATGCAAAGGATGCCGGAAAATCTGAAGAAGAAATTGCTAAAATTACAGAACCAAAAGTAGAATACACTTTCCTTGCTGATGGGGTTCTTTTGAAGAAAAAAGGTTAATGCGTTTAAAAACAAAATTTTACATACTGTCGGGTTTTGTATTTCTGAGTTGTTTTCAAAAGGATGACAAGAAATACGAGGCCGACAGTTCTTTCAGGCAGGTTTATGAAATGTCTGAAATGGCATTGCTTATGGAGGAAATGTATAGTTCTCTGGAAAAAATAAGACCATTGATTGAAGAACAAAAATCTTTGGAGGAATTTCCTGCCGATTTCAACAAAATTCATACGGCTGAGATGACGCCAAGTTTTGAACGTACCGATGAATTCAAACGACTGGCCGATTTATACCTTCAAAACCTCAATCAGCTTTACAATGCGGAAACCAAGGATGCAAATCGCGTCGAATATTTTAACAATACCGTAAAAAGTTGTATCACTTGTCATCGATCTGATGCCGGCTGCATTGGTCCGGTTTCGAGAATAGGTAAATTAATGATTGAATCAGGGAAAAATTAAAATCCGACTTTTTCTAAGACGATTTTGATGTTTTCATAAGTGTTTTCCATCATTTTGGGAAGTTCGTCTTTGTTTTTCCATTCAACAATTCCAATACCTTCTTCTTCCTGGGGAATTAATTCTTCGTCGCCCTCGTATAGCATATCGTACCAATAAGTTGCTTTGAGTTTCAAATCCTCCTGAAAATAAATATGAAAAGTTTGGGTAATGAAATTTTGAAGCTTAAGATTACTGATTCCACATTCTTCTTCAACTTCCCGAACCGCAGTGATTTCCGTAGTTTCTCCTTCTTCAACTTTTCCTTTTGGTAAATCCCATTTGTCAAGCCGATGAATGAAAAGAATTTCATGTTGTTTATTTTTCACAACGCCACCGGCTGCCTCCAGATAATGAAAATAGGACTTGAAATGCGTCCAAAGCTTCTCCAGGTTGTGATGATAAATATTAATTTCATTGACAGAACTGTTGCGCAGTACGGCCAAAGCTTCAGCAAACTGGCTGTCTGTGTTAAATTGTAGAGATTTTGAAGTTAAAACTGGT
>JAEWHB010000069.1 GCA_023388015.1 Bacteroidota bacterium | reverse complement strand
TCGGTGTCTTTGGGTCCACCGCTTGGCGTTCCTTGTCTTGCGCAGGAAAAAAGAATCAGAATACTAAAAATAATTGCTAAAAACCGCATAATGAAATTCTGCTGCAATTTAGTCAAAAATCAATTTAATGGGAGTGGCATCCTGAATTATTGGCAATAAAAAAGCTGCCGGTTACCCGGCAGCCTCATTCAAAATTAAAATTATCTTATTTTTTGACTAATTTTTTAACTACAGTTTGTTTTTCACCTACAATCTGAAGCAAATAAGTGCCGGTTGGCAACGATTTGATGGAAACCGGATTTTCTGCAAGTGAATTATTCAGATTAACTTCCTGAATTAGTTTTCCGGACATATCCAGCATCACAACTTTCTGAATGGTTTGTTTCGTTTTATTGGAAATCACCACTTGATTATCGGCAGGATTCGGATAAATGCTTATCAGATTGTTGAATCCGGCATCGGAAGTACCCATTAGTTCATCGACCGTCACTTCAAAAGTACAAGTCGCGGTATTACCCGAACTGTCCTGAACTGTAAATGTGATGGTATGTGCACCGATTGCAAGTTGAGTTCCCGGCGCAGGATTCTGGGTTTGATTTGAAAATTCCGAACAGTTGTCGACTGCAGTCACAGCGCCATCTGCCCAATAGTCAGGAAGGGCATAAGTTTCGCCTGCATTTACTTCGATCGTTACATCTTCAGGACAATTAATTTCAGGTGCTACACCATCGTTAACAATTACATCAAATGAACAAACAGAAAAATTCCCATCTGCATCTTCCACTCGGAAAGTATTTGTGGTAGTCCCCACAGGGAATTCGCTTCCTGAAGGTAATCCAGCAATCTGAGTTGTGGTAGGTTGCTCAGTATAAACTCCTTCTACTTCCACATTATCTAACCAAACGCCCACACTGGCAACAGAAATGTCTGAACCGATTCTCCATCGGAATTTCACGTTTTGTCCGTTCATAGCGGAATTCAAATTAATTTCCACGTTTACAAAGCCATTGGAATTGCCTGTCCAAGCTTGGCGAGCGGGAAGTGGATTTTGAAAATTAGAACTTAAAGTTCCATTATAGGCACCTGAAACGAAAGTACCACCATTATTGGATATATCGCTCCATGTATTTCCATCATTGGTTGAATATTCCAATACGACACCATCATATCCAGATTCGGTGTTATAATACAGATGGAATTTAAGTTTGGCGGTATTGCTGGCGATTTGAAAACCATGAGAAGTCAAAGATGATAAGCTTACAGAATTCATATCTGCTGCAAAAGCTGAATTTGGAGCTGAATTGAATTGTGTGGTAACGGTTCTCCAGTTATTGGTAGCTCCTGTATTGGTAGCTGTTGTCCATCCTGTAGGTAAATTCGGGGCAGTAACGCTATCAAAATTTTCTAAATTGGCAGGAGAACAGCCAGTGGTGCCTTGAGGTGCAGTATAATTGACAATTGCCGAGCAAGATCCACTTGATGTATTGATTGTAATATCGTTTTGGCAATCTATAATTAATGAAGGGGTTACTTCGATTGTATCTGAATCAGAGGAAGCTGCTGCACAAGAGGTTTCCGGAACTGAATAAGTGATTGTGTGAACACCAATTCCTGCGGTGGCAGGGTCAAAAGTAAAGGTTCCATTTCCGTTGTCTGTGACACCCGGTCCGCTATAAGTTCCCCCAGCAGGAGTTCCACCACCGGCGTTGAAAGGTTCGGTGGTTTCGCAAACGTTTCCAGGAGCAGTAAAGCTGGCTATAGCTGAAGGCGTATCAAAAGCTTCAGTACCATCTTGAATATTGTTGGAAGAGCCTTGAGTAGCGCTAACTCCCAAACCTCTGCGTGCAAACACATCCCAAATCAAGCATTGATTAGCTCCGTTGTATAGTAATTGGTCGGCTTCCAAAATAGCATCGCGACCATCTACAAAACCGGGACTACATGGTTGCAATCTTAATCCTTCCATGATCAGATGAATGGCCATGTTGTTTCCACCGGTTCCGTTGTAAATATCTGAATCATAACCATATTCATCAATTAAAGCCCATGTCAAATCCCAAATCATAGCAGCCCATACGCTTCCCACTCCATGAG
The DNA here is from genome assembly GCA_023388015.1 of Bacteroidota bacterium. GTDB lineage: Bacteria > Bacteroidota > Bacteroidia > Flavobacteriales > Weeksellaceae > Moheibacter. The sequence continues at coordinate 5,886 of JAEWHB010000069.1, read as the reverse complement.
GAACGGCAGATGTTTTGATGCTGTTGTAGGTGTGGGGATTTATGGACATATCGGTTGAATATCGGTAAGTTCTGATTCCCGCTCCATTTGGTCCTTGGTTAAATAAATAAGTACCAATGGCTCTGGGAGTTTCTGCTGTATCTTCATCTTTCATTGTTACCATCAATCCAAACCAGTCACTCCAACCTTCTCCCATATGCTCAGAATTTTGTAAACAAGTAGCGATGCTTGGACCACCGGTTAAACGATTAGAAATGCCATGACCATATTCATGCATGATTACTAAATTATCAAAATCCCCATCTTTATTTTGACAAACGTACATTTGCATTCTGGGCAACTCTCCGTCTGGTGGTGTAAAGAAGTTGGCGTTACAGGTTCCGCTTCCGTCCTGTGCTTCTGCTCTTACATAATCATTACCAATTCCTCCCTTCCCATAATTATTTTGCTGAAAATTTCCCGCAACTTCATTGAATCCATATTCATAAAAAATATCATGAATGATATTGTTCCAGTAAAACAAATTGGTAATTGCGGCAGATTCGTATTGATTGGAGTTGGTGTAATTCTGATCAAAAGGATAATCAAAAAGCATGGAATTTCCTGGATTGGGTTGGAATCCCGGATTATTTCCATCTTCATAAGCATTTACGTTGTTTCCACGTGTAGTGGTATATTCATTCCCTGCCACACCATTTGTGTCGTGCCATCCAAAAGGAGATGCATTTAAGTTTATGGCATCTGCTTCGTAGATCAATTCTCTTTCTCCAAAATAAGGACTCTCCAAAGGCAATGGGAAAACACGATAAGCCGCGGTCAGTCCAGGACTAGAGGTTTTACCGGAAGATTTAGTAACTACTGAAGATTTAGGAGAATGGTAGTGAACAGATGTGCCTGTGTCGTGGACTTCTCCAAAATCACAAGAATTTTTCCAGCTAATTTTGTCCATGATTTGTCCGGTATGTGCATTTACGCGCAGGTTGTACCAATCGTTTTCTTGAGAGGCTTCAATGGAAAGATCCCATACGAGTGCTAAATTTCCATCTTCTTGCAGATAATACATTAAACGAACCGGAATAGGACTAAAGGAAATTCCGCCATTGCTAATATTGGTTTTTCTGTCAACGGTAAAATCTTGTGAAATAACCTGTAAGACATTTGTAACATGGTAATTTAAATGTGAAGCCGCTGCTTGTACGGCTTGTACAGCAGTGATTTGAGGAGAAGGACTAACTTCAAGACCTCTTTTTTCCAGGCTGTTCACAAATTTAGATTTAACCGAAGAAACTTTACTTGAAGAGGAAAGGTGGATGGATGATTCTGTTCCGATTATTTCTAGTCCGTTAAAAGTCTGTCTTACATAAATATGTTGTACGCCATTATTTTTACTGGTGTAAAAATCTGTGAGTTCATAGGATAAATCACTATTAGAGAGGATTTTCCCGTTGTCAGAATTGACAATCGCCTGCCTCAACATTTCTTCATTTGGTCTTTGAGTTAACTGTCCTAAGACGCTGGTACCCAAAAATAACACCCAGAGAAATGAGAGTTGGAATAAAGTTTTTTTCATGTAATTTGTGTTAATTGATTCAATAAATATAATTAAAATTTTAACAAAACTTACATAATTATCAGCGTCATAGAGGATTATAGCCTTGCGTGAGATTTTGTTGAAATAAACATCAATGGGAGAGATATAAGTGTAACTTGAGTAACATTACTTTTTCACGGTCTTAATATCACTTTAGAAAAGCAAATTAAAATAGAAGCTAAGGTCATTATTTGACGGTCCCATTATCTTTCTTTAGGTATTAAAACCAAGATATTAACTATGTCAAAATGCTTGACCTATGTTGATAAAACAAAACCCAATCATTTGCTTTTGCTGTAAAAGAAGATTCAAATTCCTTTTGGTTATGCCACTCCATCCTCCTGTCTAAATCAGAAGTTTCACCTATATAATAAGTGTCTAGTTCTGTTGAATATATGATATAAACCCAGTGCATATAAATAAAAAAAGACAGCTGATTTAGCTGTCTTTTTGCTCCCCCTCTTGGGCTCGAACCAAGGACCCTCTGATTAACAGTCAGATGCTCTAACCAACTGAGCTAAGGAGGAGTGTTTCTTAATTGGACGGCAAATATAGAACGGATATTTTATACTTGCAAGAAATTTTTTAATATTTTTTAGGTGCCTTTTATCAGGTGAATTATATCGTTTCCAAACACCAAAGCCATCAATGACATAAGGATTACAAAACCAGTGATTTGGGCTATTTCCATTGTTTTTTCGCTCATCTTTCTTCCCGTAATCATTTCGATGATGGTAAACAAAGCATGTCCGCCGTCAAGTGCCGGAATTGGCAATAAATTCAGAAAAGCAAGCCAAATCGAGAACATAGCCGTGAAATTCCAGAAACGTGTCCAATCCCATCCCGGGTCAAATACTTTGAATAATCGCAATGGTCCACTGATTTGTTTATAGGCTTCCGTTTTGGGACGGATCAATAATTTGAATTGTTTAATCTGATAAGCCAGATTGGTAAAAGTCTTGTTCAGTCCGGCTGGAATCGCTTCCAGAACACCATATTCGCGGGTAACCTGCAAACCTTTCAGAAAAGATTCATCAACTCCTTGTCTGCCAAATCCAAGTGAAGCAGAATCTGAAACCAAAACCGCAACCTCTATTTTCTCACCGTTTCGGACGATGTCAAGACGGATCGAATCGTTTTTATGCGTATCCAATGTCTTTTTCAATTCTCCGAAATTATTAATGGCCATATTGTTGATTCCGATGATGCGGTCACTTTTCTGAAGGCCGGCTTTCAATGCATTTCCATTTGGAAGCAAGGAATCCACAACGATTTCTTTTGGTGAAGGCATATAAAGTCCCTGACCTTTGGCGCCGTTCAAAATCGACTTGATTCCCCCATCATTGATGTTAATGGGAACTTCCTGGCCTTTTCTTTCCACCATTATTTGTTCGGCGAGAAGAATGTCCACCACCATCCAGTCTGCGCGCGGCTGATGTTTTCCGTCAACTGTGAGGATTTTATCACCATCCTGAAATCCTGCGTGCTTCATCGCTTCGCTGAATTCCAAACCGTTTTCCTGCATTTTGTCGATGGAAATATAATTATCGCCATTAACCACCAACATCACCGTGTAAATCAACCAGGCAAGGATGAAATTAACAAAAACTCCACCGAGCATGATGATCAGTCGCTGCCAAGCTGGTTTACTGCGGAACTCCCAGGGTTGAGGTGGTTTTTTGAGTTGTTCTTTGTCCATGCTTTCGTCAATCATTCCGGCAATTTTCACATAACCACCCAAGGGTAACCACCCGATTCCATAAACCGTTTCACCGATTTTTTTCTTGAAGATTGCAAATCCGGGATCAAAAAACAGCATGAATTTTTCTACCCTTGTTTTAAAATATTTAGCTGCCCAGTAGTGGCCTAACTCATGAAGTGTCACCAAAATGGACAAACACAAAATCAGCTGGACAACTTGTATAAAAATCTCTTTCATTGTTTAGTCAAAATAAGTTGCGAAATTACGCTTTTTAAAGTTTACGCGAAATTATTTCCATTCCAATGTTTCAATCAAGTGGATGACATCCCTTTTTAAGTATTGAATTGCCGGCTGGAGTGAGTCGTATTGCGGTGGCGTTGAGAAATAAATGGATCCGCTCAATAAATTCTGAAGACTATCAGTCGCATGAAACTGCAGATTGATGGCCGACTCTCCGCCCAATTCAAACAAAGTTCCATAAACTTTCTTATCGTCAAAAATAAATTCCCGAGGCGCAATATAACTTGCCTTTGCGGTTTGTTCCTGTACAAATTTTTCGCTGTCTTTAATTTTTGTTGCGAGGTCTTCCTGGTCTTTGACCGGAAAATAAGTCAGGTAAATATTGGCCTTCATATCAGGATAATGAAGCACAAACCAGCAAGGGTTATTTTCTTTATCCCTTTTTTCAGCCTGTTGGGAGTAGTCAAAACTAAACCCACAATGGGTATCAAGATTTTTGTAAACCGGCTCCGGATATTCAAGCCTTACATGACCGATTGGTTTTAGGGTATAATCCTCCTTACATCCGGCTAGCATCATCAGAACCAGAATTCCCAGTATAATTCTCATAGAAGACATGGATTAGAAAGGCAAATCATCTGTTTCATCCATATCGGCCGATGGCGAAGAAGGCTCTTGTTTTGGAGGCTGATAACCCGAATTTGTTTCGTTTTGTGTAGAGTTGTATTCGCCCGAACCTGCACTTTTTGGGGTAAGAAAGGTAAACTCACTCACGATTATTTCGGTTGTGTAACGATCCTGACCGTTTTGATCCTGCCATTTTCGGGATTTCAGTTTGCCTTCTATGTAAAGTTTGTCGCCTTTTTTTACAAATTTCTCAAAGATTTCGGCTACTTTATTTCGAACTATTATATTGTGCCATTCGGTTTGGGAAACCTTTTCACCTGTTTCGCGCGAGGTATAGCTTTCGCTCGTGGCGAGCGGAAATCTTCCTATTTTATTATTGTCATCAAACTGATGGATTTTTACATCGTCGCCTACATTCCCGATGAGAATTACTTTGTTTAACGTTCCGTTCATATTTCTTCTATTATCAAAAACGAATTAATTTTCAATTGTAAATATACAAAACACAAAGATAAATCACTGCTCTGCAATCTACCTTAACTAAATATTCAGATTTTTTCATTCAGGTATTTTTCCATTGGTCTTGGTAGCGGAAGATTGTCGAGTTCAGCGAGCGAATAAATCTCTGCGTTCAGCTTTTCAGAGAAATTTTGCAATTCTTCTTCTTTGGCTTTGGTTTTCCAAAAGGTAATATTGAGTTTCTGATGCGTGAGAATGTGGATTTCTTCAAATGTTTTTTCGAAATTTATTTCGGATGAAATCATTTCTGGAACAACCTCATTTTCAGTTAATTCTATAAGCGGGAAAGTAAAAAGATTTTTCCATACGTCTTTTTCCTCCCGTTTTGTCATCAGATAATTTTTCCCGTCAGAAATCTCCATAAAATGCAAATACCGCTGTCTGACTTTGATCTTTTTCGTTTTAACGGGTAATTGAGCAATGGTTTTCTGAGCCAAGGCTTCACAGGACTCATTTACCGGACAGATTTCACATTTCGGATTTTGAGGTAAACAAACCGTTGCTCCTAATTCCATCACTGCTTGATTAAAGTCGCCGGGTCTTTGCGGGTCGATGATTTCGTTACCCAATTGGAAAAAATAATTCCGGGTTTTGAGTTGGGAAATGTCCAGATGTATATTGAAATAGCGAGAAAAAACCCTGAAAACATTTCCGTCCACCGCTGAAACCGCTTCGTTGAATGCGATGGAAGCGATGGCGGCAGCCGTATAAGGCCCGATTCCTTTCAGTTTCAAAAATTCCTTATAATTATCAGGAAATTTTCCTTGCTGATTTTCCACGATAAATTTTGCGGTTGCATGCAGATTCCGGGCACGGGAATAGTACCCAAGTCCTTGCCAAAGCCGCAAAATATCCTGCTCTGAGGCCGCAGCCAAATCCTGGATGGTGGGATAAGTTTCTGTGAATTTCAGATAGTAATTAATTCCCTGAGCCACACGAGTTTGTTGGAGTATAATTTCTGAAAGCCAGATTTTATATGGGTCTGAATGAGTTCTCCAGGGAAGATTTCGTTTGTTTTTGTCAAACCAAATCAATATCAGGGAGTTAAAAGTCATAAATATGATTAGAATTCTTTTTTTGTTTTACTACAAATGTTATATTTGCACCCGTTTCAAACAAACTGTTTAAACTTAGTTGTTGATTTTTAAGCAGTTTAAGGGTTAGCAAATTTAGCAACAAAATATATTTAATCATGACGAAAGCAGAA
>JAEWHB010000061.1 GCA_023388015.1 Bacteroidota bacterium | reverse complement strand
CGGTTGTAAACGGACCAATTCCGTTGCCAACCAACAAAAGAATCTTTACAGTATTGAGATCTCCGCACGTAAACAAAAAAGCGCGCGAGCAGTTTCAATTGAGTGCTCACAAAAGATTGTTGGACATCTACAGTTCATCATCCAAAACAGTTGATGCCTTGATGAAATTGGAACTTCCAAGTGGAGTAGAAGTAGAAATCAAAGTCTAGCCCACGATTTTAATCGTGGGGTTGAATGATTTCAATCGTAAATACAAAATCCGCCTCAAAAGGGCGGATTTTTTTATGAAGTTTTACTACGAAATAATTTTTTTATCTGTTTTAGAATTGAATTTATTAGGATGTAATAAAAAATAAAAATGGATATCCATGTTAGATCAAAATGCGAATGCGAAAAATCCCAATGAATTAAATCGCTAATTGTGTGTACTAACTCTTTGGGGAAAGCTAAAAGTTTAGCGGAATTATTAAGAATTTGAAACAGTATAAAAAATCCTAAAATTGAAAAGGTTAATAGTCCATAAGCGAGTAATATTCCTTGTTTTTTTGGAGAAGTTGCCCACCAGGCAATTGGGCTTTTTAGCCAATTCCTAACTTCTTGTCTGGAAGCTTTTAGAAAATTTGGTACTTCTTTCAGTTCTTTTATGTCTCCAACTATAGGAGGCAACACCATGGTAGCCAGAACTGAGAACAATATGAGGTATATTTACACCTCTGCTTCTGGGAATGTTAGGTCTTCAACCCATATGCAATTGTTTTATTACCGTATTCCAGATTCGGTTACCGGTATTGTGGCATTTAATCCCGGCGTTACAAATCCAGCGACGCAAGTCGGTTCTGATATGATCATTACTCTAGCGGTTTATGAAAATGTAAGTCAAAAGTCAATCAACGATAACTTAGGTCCTGCTTTCGGAACCTCTTATAAGCCAAAAGCCGGGGGTGGATTTTTAGCCTCGAATGTGAATAGCTTTTTGGCTGATATGACACCGTCTTCAGCTACGGCACCTGTTGGTGGCGATGAGAATGATATTACCTATTATGGGATTGGGGCGTCTACTAATCAAGAATCTTTAACCATCAACGGAACGGGATGGAGTCAGATAGGGGCGGTTGCTTCTCTCACCAATAACAACGGCGGAACTGAACAGATGGAGATAGTGGAACAAGTGATACTAGCGGACTTCAAAGAGCTATACGTATGACGTTGGTAGCAGCGAGCTTTAAAGGAAGTTCACCAACCGATCTCAGGTTTAATAGAGTTAATAATGACTATGTCTTGATGGGACGTGCTCACGTGGTGACGTTGCTGCCTCTTGCCAGACCTAGTTATAGTGGTATGGTTGTAATAGATGTAGATGGACCTGCCAATATCAATGGTACGGGGACAAACACCGCTGCAAACTATATAAATATTGTGGATGCTGATGGTAATATTGTCGCATCCGTAACAATTGCGTCCAATGGATCTTTTTCAATTGGTGACGGTATATTAATTGAAGGTCGAACCTATAGATTTGTTTTAACGACTTCTGCAACTTCTACTACGCCATCGCTGAACTCGGGTTGGACTTTTGTAGGTGAAGATTTAGATACCACAGGCAATGATGGTAGTCCAAATGGTGAATTAACTGTAACTCCGGGATTAACCCATGTTTCAACCCTACGATTTGGGGTTAATCATACTGCTTGCTACAAGCCGGGTAATTTCAGTAGTGCAGGATTACCGACCAATGTAGGGATTTCTTCACTTCGAATGGATAACTCTGCGAACTGGCCAATGGTGAGAGAAGGGGCTTGGATTGCGTTGGAGTCCAATACCAAAGGATTTGTATTAAACCGTTTGTCTAACGCTCAAATTCAGGCTATTCCATCGTCTAATCTCGTAGTGGGAATGATGGTTTACAATACATCAGAGGATTGTTTACAGATTAATGTAGATGGTACTGCAACAGGATGGAACTGTTTTGAAACCCAAACTTGTCCAGACCAATTATTGTTCAATTAATTTAAAATTTAATTCAAATGAAAAAAATATTTTTAATTGCCGGAATAATGACATCAGGAATGGCATTTTCCCAATTAGCCATAGGAGTGGATCAAACCACTTCAGCATCTGTAAGTTTGGAATTCGGAACTGAGCCACGCGGATTATTATTGCCATGGGTAACCAATCAAAATGACGTTGTCAATCCCGCAAATGGTACCATGATCTATGATGCAGCAGCCAAAAAAGTGAAAGTGAAATTGGCTTCAGGATGGCAAGACCTTTCAATTGAACCGGGCACTACGGTCAATCCTCTATCAAATGTTGACGGTATGGCTATTCAAAGTTCTTTGACTGATTTTCCGGATTCGAAGATGAGCATAGGCGAGCCTTCTGATGTAGACGGTATTTTGGTTTTGGAAGACACTAACAAGGCGATGGTTTTGCCAAAAGTAGCTTCCCCACATCAGAATATATTAAACCCATCACCGGGATTAATGGTGTATGATACTGATTCAGGACAGTTAGCCGTTTTCAACGGTGCTGTTTGGACCTATTGGAAACCATAACTAATTTTTATTTGCAAAAATTGAAAGGGTTAGCTTTTGCTAACCCTTTCTTCTTCAAAACAAATACAGATATATGAGGAATATTTATCTGGTCAACCATCCACCATTTTTCACGGTTAAAATTGAAAATGGAAAAATCCAAAATAGTGCAAATAGATAGAAAACACTGTATGGATATGCCCAAAGGGCGTCTATGAAATTATACTGTTTGGTGAAAAACAACATTTGAATACTTGAAAAAATAAAGGTTGCTACCAATGCTGAACTGACGTAAAGAAAAGGATGAGTAAACAGAAAATAAAACATCAGGATGACCAATGGAATAGCCAAAAGCAATTTGATCCACTGATTTAGAAAGATAAAACGCGCACCGGCTTTATTTTCTCCTCTGAAGTTTTTAAATATAAAACTGTTCATCATCAAGGTTTCTCTCACATTGCTGCGTCCCCATCGGGTAAACATTTTGTGTAGATTTTTAAATCCGGTTGGCGTATTGGTCAAAACGTTTGCATTTCGTTGAAATTTCACATCAAAACCTTGTTTCAAAATCAGATTTGTCATGGCTCTGTCTTCGCCTATTGTTGCATATTTCCCCATGAATTTCTGTTCGATCCAATCATGCAAAGAATGCATAACGGCTTCTCTTTTGTAAGCCGATAAAGCGCCAGGTGTACAAAGTACAAATCCAAGCGAACTTTGTGCAGCTCTGATAAATTCAAAGCTAAACACAAAACTTACGTTCAACATTTTTGGAATGATTCCTTGTTTCTTGTTAAGTACTTTTACGTTACCGGCAACGCCCCCACAATTTTTATTGACAACAAATGGACTAACCAAATTCCGAACGGTATCTTTTTCTACAACCGAATCACTGTCGATGGTAATGAAAATTTCGCCCGAACCTGTCGTAAATCCTCTGTGAAGTGCATAGCGTTTTCCTCTGTTCTCAGGTTGCTGATAAACGGTGAGTGAATAGCCCAAATCTTCATTTGCCTTTTTTATCCAATCCCAAGTATCATCTTTACTGCCGTCATCAATGGCAATGATTTCCATTTTTGATTTGGGATAATTACTTGAAGAAATACTTTGCAATGTTTCATACACCAATCTTCCCTCGTTGTAAGCCGGAACTATAATGGTACAAGTTGGCAACAACTCGTCGGCAACAGCTTCAATCGGTTTGTATTTGATATACAAATAGGCAACGTAAAAAAGAAACAACACTTGAAAAATCAAGGTTGCCAATAGGAAATAGGCTAGAATCTGCCCGGGAACCGACTCCATGCGCTGAAAATGTATTTCTTCGAAATAAGGCCGGAAGTTATTGACCGCATAAATCGCACTGAACATTAAAACTTGAACTCCAACCAAGATCCCAAAATCTCTCTTACTAAGTTCTTTTAATTTTGATAATCTAAACCAATTTTCGGTAGTTGAAAATTCTGATTTCTCTAAAAGGCTTTTTTCCATTTTGGTTGTTACTAAAAATTCTAATAACAAAGTAATGGGAAAATTGAGCCGATTAGCCCGATTTTGGTTCGATGTTTATCGAAGCAATTGTCGATTTTTATCTACAAAAAAACGATCAGATAAGAAGATGTGTACGCATTATTTCGCCTAATTCTACTAAAGAGTTAACCTGTAATTTTTCAAAAATTCTTTTTTTGAAAGTGCTGATTGTGTTTTGTTTCAAATCCAACTTATTGGCAATTTCCAAATTGCCCAAACCTTTTGCATACAATTCAGCAATTTGTAATTCTCTTTCAGACAAAACATTTAATGGATTTAATAAATTGGGATTATGACCCGAAATTTCCAATAGTTTTTTTGTGAAAGGCGGATAATAATGCCCGGTTTCTATCAACTCAGAAACTGCATTTTGAATTTCAGCTTCTTCGCTTAATTTACTCAAAAAACCATCTGCACCGGCATTGATGAACTTCAGCGCGAAATTTTCTTCTTCGAAACTGGTGAAAACCAAAATTTTTACTTGAGGTTGTAGAGCTTTGAATTCGGGAAGGATAGAAATGCAATTTCCGTCTTGAAGTTGTGCATCTAGAATGGCAATATCAAAATTTTGAAGTTTAATTTGTTCGCGAATTTGTCCGATGCTCGATGCGGTGCGAATCTCAAAATTATCGACCAAATCTTCAATGACCAATTGCATACCTTGTCTGACAATCATGTGGTCGTCTGCCAACAAAAATTTTAAAGTTTCATTTGAATTAATCATGCGCCAAGTTCAATTTAATTTCAAAATCAAGGTTTGTTCCTTTTCCGGGAGAACTGTCAGCAGAAATCTTGCCATCAAAAAGTTTGACAATTTCCTTACACAAACTCAATCCCAAACCGGCGCCTAAATTATCAATTTCATCTGAAACGATTCCTTGGTAATAAGGCTCAAATATTTTTTCAATGTCAGATTTGGAGATGCCAATTCCGGTATCTGAAATCTGAACTTTAAGGTTAATGGTTTGATCGTTTAAAACGGAAGTCTTGGCAGAAACACCGATGGTGCCGTTTTCAGTAAATTTGTTGGCATTTCCCAAAAGGTTTATAAATAATTGATGAATTTTGATATGATCGGCAAAAACGATGGTTTTTTCGGGAATCTCATTTTCAATATGAAAAGTATTATTTCTCGACTCAATATAAGGCTGGAACATCTTTAAAATTGATGCTATCTCATTTCTGAGATTAAATTCAGTTGGCCTTAATTCGATTTCTTTCTCTTGATTTTTGGCATATTCCAAAACTTGATTCGCTTGAATTAAAAGCGAATTATTGGTAAATTCAATTGACTTTAAATATTCGATTACACTTTGGTCATCTGTTTTTCTTTTAATTCTTTGCGTAAACATGGAAATGATTTTCAAAGGCGCACGGACTTCATGGCTAAGCATTCCCAAAATACGATTTTTGAAATTCAGATTTTCATTAATTTGTCGATTCGCCGCTTGAAGTTCCTTTTCGTAGAGAAACGACAATTTGGTATTGTAAAAAAGTACCGCCAAAACAAAAAACATCAAAATCATCAAACCCATTACTGTATACCGCCTGATTTTATTGTTCAGAGAATTTTGTTCTTCATATTGAGTTTCCAATTCTGTAGTAAAATCTGCGACTTTATTGTCATAAACACTCATCAAATCATTGCTCAAGACAATTATGTTATCGTAGTTGTGGTAGAGATTTTTGTTTTTTGTGTCAATTGTGGTGATATGTTTTTCGTATTTTTTTATCTCTTTCAGATAATGGTCATTTACGGCATTCAGCGTGCTGTCCAAATCCGATTTTACTTTGGTGGTATCAATGGCTGTGTTGTATTTTGCAATGATGACCGCCGTATCTCTCTTGACTTCAACATTTCCCTGAATGGCATCTTTTAGTCTTGGAAAAAGTTTCTTTTTTTCTGTACTATCCGCTATATAATGCACTTCCACATCCAATTCTACCGGTTGATCTTTGATTTCTATTTTCTCAATTTGGAGCGGTTCTTTTTTGTGCAGAGGTTTTTGAGAGGCAGCGTATGCAGAATCAATTAATTTATCAAAATCTTTTAACTTGGACAATTCCTCTTTGGTATTGATCGAATTTCTGAATGTAGCCTCAGCATTTCCATAAACATTTATGCTGTCTATATTATCAGACAACTTCCTTAAAGATTGAAAATAGGATTCAAGGTTATCTTTATTTTGATTGGTGATAAACTTCTGAAGATTGTTTTGGGCATTGAGGAGTTCATTTCGAGCGTCATCTGTCCAGTTCTTGAGGACTCGTGTATCACTAATTTGATTTTCAATGGCAGTTAGTTTTTTCTCATTGAAATATTCGTTATAGAAAAACACCAAGATAATTACCTGTATCAAAATGATACAAATGATTAATAAATATTGAATGGGCTGTCTGTACTTCGCTCTAAAAATCATCAATCAAATAAAAACAATTTAGTTTTTGTGAATTTTAATATAATGAGTACTATATTTTTTCACTTAAATAACTTGGTTTAGGTTGATTAATTTAGTTGGGTTTAATTCTGAATAGGCGATATCCATTCAAAACTACAAAATTAATTAAAATGGACTTGTTAAGAAATTGCCATTTAACCATTCTCATGAAGATGCTTTTGTTACATGACGTAATGTATTGTATAGTAAGAATTCTTTTTTGAAAAAATTCACTATACAAACTTTCCAAGTGGAATAGAGGTAGAAATTATCTTCATTAATAATAAACTGAATTTACTAAATATTAAATCTAATAGCTTGTCGAAGCGTTCAATTTTCAAGATAGAATCCGTCTCAATAGGGCGGATTTTTTTGTTAAAGAAAATCGTGAACCCCTGTAACCATTTCGGTAACATTTTGTACATTTGTCTATGCGGATTATTGCAGTTAAAACATTGAAGGAATATTGGGAGGAATTTCCGCAAGCGGAACAGCCGTTGCTTTCTTGGTATGAAGAAGTAGAAGCCGCAGACTGGAGCAATCCAAATGAACTAAAAGCGCATTATCGAAATGCGTCCATATTAAACGATAAAAGGGTAGTTTTCAATATTCATGGAAATACATATCGTTTGATTGTAGATATAGAATACCGGCTCAAAATCGTTTTTGTAGTTTGGTTTGGAACACATAAAGAATATGATAAAATTGATGCTAAACAAGTTAGTTATGTTAAGGCCAATAAAGAATGAACAGCAATACGAGGAAATGCTGGAAAGAGTTTATGAATTGATGCAGAAAGAAATCAAACCCGATTCCAAGGATTCTGATGAATTGGAGATTCTTTCTATCCTCATTAAGGAATACGAAAATGACCATTATCCGGTTTCCAAACCCAATCCATTGGAAGCAATTAAATTTCGTTTGGATCAAATGAATTTATCCGAAACGGAATTGACTAAAATTCTTGGAGCGCGTTCCCGTAAATCTGAAATCCTTTCAGGAAAAAGAAAGTTGAGCCTTGCGATGATCCGTAAATTAAATGAGAAATTAAATATTCCTGCGGAAGTTTTGATTCAGGAGTATTGATTGTAATTTAATAGAAAGCATTTGTTAAAATTAATGAGGATGAAGAAAAGTATTTTGTTATTGATTCTATTTTTAAATTTCAGTTGCAATTCATCTAATTTTGAGAGTGAATTAAGTAATATTCTGAGTAAAGATGGGGGATATTGGGATTTTGAATGGGCAAGAGATGATGCTGATCAACATGGTTTTACATTTAGATTTGAAAAGAATGGAAACCTTTCAAAATACTCTTTTAATAAAGCTAAAAATGAAAGACGATTATTTTCTGACTATCCATCTAAAGAAATTGATGATATTTGGAAATGGAGAGTCGGTAGCGATTCTTTATTATTACTGACTCATCTAAAGTTTTAAGATATTCAGAAGACACAATCTATTTAGAGAAAAGATTAAATGATGGAAAATTGAATATAATGCTTATTAAAGTAAAGAGTGATTTAAATATTAAATAGCTTTTAAAGATTTTTTATAATTTATTTTGTGATATATCATATATTTAATTAACTGAAAGCCATTAAATTAAATTTCTATTGATTTATATAAATAATTTACTCAACATCTTCTCTAAAAATACTTATATAAAATTTGTGTTGTATAAAAGTTTTCCTACATTTGCACACTCTTTTTTAGGGGTGGATTGTGCCTATTTCACAGATAGTTATCAGCAAACCCTTATAAAGACAAGGAAATTTAAAAATCAAATTAGTAAAAAATGTCAGGAATCATTGGAAAGAAAATTGCCATGACGAGCTTGTTCGATGAGAACGGGAAAAACATCCCGTGTACCATCATCCAGGCCGGTCCCTGCGTCGTAACACAGGTCAGAACCGAGGAGAAGGACGGTTATAAGTCCGTTCAGCTTGGTTTCGATGACGCAAAAGAGAAGAACACTTCTGCTGCTTTGAAAGGTCATTTCAAAAAAGCAGGAACTACACCAAAAAGAAAATTGGTGGAATTTTACGGAGCATTTGTTGACGAATTGGAGCTTGGAAAAGAAGTAACCGTTGACATCTTCAAAGAAGGTGAATACGTTGACATCACAGGAGTTTCAAAAGGTAAAGGTTTCCAGGGTGTTGTAAAACGCCACGGATTTGGTGGAGTAGGACAAGCTACCCACGGTCAGCACAACCGTTTGAGAGCGCCGGGATCCATCGGTGCGGGTTCAGACCCTTCAAGAGTATTCAAAGGAATGCGTATGGCGGGAAGAATGGGTGGTAAAAA